>CAYTOQ010000024.1:0-25952 GCA_964439445.1 uncultured Clostridium sp.
TCACAGGTCGGTGTTCTCTTCTTTATTTTTCCGAATAAAATTTTACGCTAGCTTGATGGTTCCACGCCATACGAAGGTGTAGCGGTTAGCGTTTGCCTCGATTTTTGTTCCATCAATAAATAATTCTTTTAATGTAATAAGTCCTTCCTTCTCAAGTCTGCGAATAAACTGATAATGAAGATTTTCAAGAACCTCTGGCGCCAGCCTTTTATCGATAAAGTCATAAAACGCATCTCTTTTTGGCTTTTGCCCTTTTGCAAGCCATATGAACGCAAGGTCTCTTTCGCATAATTCAACAATGCGGTCTACAGACCTTATTCCCATCATGTAACGGAGAGAAGATGGTTGTCATTAGCCATCTTTTTTCTCTTTTTATGAAAAAAATTAGCGGAGGCTGTGACTTGTATAAGTCGCAGCCTCCACTGTTATGGACTATCTATTTCCCGACAGCCCCTTGATGTCAACTTATTCCAATCCTTCAACAAACTCCACTATAGTAATTCCTCTCATTTCACATTCATCTATAATAAACTTGAATGCCGCATTTTGCTTTTTATTGAATTTGAAATAGAAACGACATATCAAAAATTCAATTATTACGAGAATTGCAAACAATATAATCGCATCCATTATGGTTTCGGTAAGCGCTGAATGGATGACAGGAATGTTCACAACGACAACCACCAACACTCCTAAACACACATCATATCTTTTTCCCATCTGAATCTCCTTACGAATCTTTTTTGCAAAATCTTCCTGTGTGTATTCCTGTCCTTTTTTCTCACATTTCTTTTGGATACGCTTGAAACGCCAAGCCATTCCTTTAGCAATTTCTTTCAAGGTCGCTTTAAATGAAATATCATTTTCAAATTCTTTTTTTGCTGTATCATCTACCTTATTCTTTATGATAAATGTACCATTTTTTCTATATCGGAACATGAATGCAACCATCTCATATATAAGCACATAACCTCCCGAGATTAACAAAACAAGAGAAAGAGGTATTTGTAAATATACACTATCGCAAAGGGTTACTCCACATATAATACCGCCCAAGAACAGAATTAACACAATGACCGAATGTAACACTGGTCGCGCTTTCTTTTGTTTAAACAAAACAAACTTATTCACAATCCAACCATACAAAATCGCCAACCCGCCAGCACATGAGCCGATGATGATAGGAAACACATCCACCATGGTCTCTCTAAATGGAACTCTTTCCTCTACAAGAATCAAATAATCAACTATACTATAGATGAACATCACTAACATAATGCTTGCCACACCACGCAACAAACTTTTCCACTTGTCACTTTTATCTTCTACTCTAAAATATGCTTTACAAAATTGCTCGATATCTTTTCCTATTATTTTCTCAACGGGTTTATCCTCATGTTGTGCCTCAAGGAGCATGTCGTAGATATTCAAAAGCCTATCCTCATAGTCATCCTTTTCTCCATTACACATCATCCCATAAACATCAATTTTCTCAAAAGCGTCCCTATATTCACCCTTTAATTGTTCCGCCATAGCCAATGTATCCATCACTGTTCCTTCTCCCCTTTCTGTGTCCTCTCTTCAAACAACACTTTATTGGTGCTCTCTGTTATTTTTCTATAGTTGTCCTTAAATCCTTCCAAGCGTTCCTTACCAGACTCTGTTATCGTATAATATTTTCGAACTGGTCCCAAAGGCGACTTTCCTCTTCTACAGGATATAAACCCATTCTTATCCAGTCTAGTTAAAACCGGATACAAGGTTCCCTCGCCAAGTTCATCAAAGCCCACTTGCTCTAATTCCGTAAGAATTTCATACCCATAGGTTTCTCCTTTCGCTATAACAGCTAGTACACAACCCTCCAATATTCCTTTCATTAATTGCGTATCATCCATAAATATTCCCTGCTTCCATCTATCTTCAAGCACAATAACCTGTCTACTTAGCAACCTCAATATACTTATTCCGACGACACTACTTTGTATTATCAAGTAGTTATACAGAATATATATCACAACTACTTTGTATTGTCAAGTAGCTACAAACTCTTTTCCTCACACCAAAACAACCGCCTGATTTCTCAAGCGGTTGCCGCATTTCTCATTCTACCTCGCACCCATCAATGCTCCAAGCTGTTCCACCAGACCTGCATTGCCATTGACGGAAATCTCGCCCACCTTATCGCAGATTCGCTCAAGGTATTCTAGTTCCTTCAACTTATACAAGGTCTTGTTTTCCTCCATCAGCTTTGCTGTGTTAAGCAAGGATCTTGTGGATGCAACCTCCTCTCTTCTAGCAATCACATTAGCCTGTGCGTTCTTTTCTGCAATCAGCACAGAATTCATAATGTCCTTGATTTCTCCTGGCAAAATGATATCCTTGATACCGGCAGAAAGGAACTCCACATAGAATGCGTTTTCCTTCTCCTTCATCTTGGCAAACACTTCCTTGGAAATGCTCTCCTTCAACTCCAGAATCTCATCCAGCTTGTAGTTACCAGTCAATTCCCTGATAGCAAGCTGAACAAAGGAGTACATTTGCTGCTCCAAATTCTTGATATTCTCAGAAAGTGCCACAGCATCCTTCACACGGTATGTACAGGTTACATTCATTCGAATTCCAATCTTATCCTTGGTTAAAATCTCCTGACCAACGATGTTAAGCTCTGTCTGCTTCATATCCACAATCTTGGCTGTCACATTGTTGTGCTCATTCCAGAAGCGGTAAATGCCGGCTGATAGTTGTCTTTGCAACACTTGGTTGTAGTACAACAAACCAACCTCACCCTCACCTACATTTACGGTTGTGTAATACTTTACCGGAACCACAGAAAGCATCTGCTTTGTAATTTCTGCCCCAATCTCTGTCTGGTCCATGGAAATAAGCTTCATATCATACTTCTCAAACACATTCCAGAATACATATTCCTTTCTCACTGCACAAGCACGCAATGTATCGTTGATATAGAGAAGTCCAATATATCCATCTGGAATCTGAAATCTCTTTGTGCATGCAGCAAAGTTCACATCCTGTTCCAACACCTGATATGGAATATCCAGATAATTCACCTCACCCATCATTTCTTCCACATCCACCTTGTAGCCTAAGGTTTTTGAAAAATGATACACACCTGCACGAATCATCTTTACAAACTTACCATTCTTTGTCACAAATCCTGCTTCATTTTCTCTAATTATCACTCTCATGTTCTCTTCCTCCTGTTATAACATGTCACTTTCTATTGTCTAATGTAATCTATTTTATTCGTAACCATACTATTGCAATCCTACAAGACACGTCACAAATCGCGGTTTCCGGTTTGCACCAGCTTGGTTTACATAATACATTTTGCAAATGTTGCAGTTCGTTCTTTCACCTTTATCCCGCTGCGGAATCATCCGTTCCCATCAACTTATAAGAGAGGACGCAGAATGTCAGGTATGTGCTTATCTTCTGGGCTCCTTTTACCCACAAAGATTTTCCATATCTTCTTTTCCTTGTTGTCTCATACAAGTTTTCTGTTTCACAAATCATTCAAGCAACCAGATAAATGACGCATTCATTTGTCCACACCTACCTACTTTCGCAGAAAGATATTTTCAGATGCAAGGAAACCATTTCCTTGGCATTCTTAATCGAATACAATGTGGGCGAAAGAACAACCTGCACACTTTTTCATTGGAGACGGATTCGAACCGTCGGACTATAAAAGTCTGCCATAATCGTTGTGTGCTCTACCGACTGAGCTACCATTTGTATAGGGTGGAGTCGAACCACCGACAGCACAATATTTTCCTAATCCCTTATTAGGTTTCTTACACTTGACAGGTGTAATCCTATGAAAGAATCTATGGAATACCATGTAGTATGTACCGGCACCGCAGGGCAGGGGATGCTCCCCGATACCCACGCACAATACATTCTTTCTCTATAATAATCCTGCTCCTAACAGGTTATTATCCCTTCACCACACCAACCGTCTTTAGCTTACGGATTGGTGTTACCATATCCATCTGCTGAGCCATTACCTCATCGATGTCCTTGTAGGCAAATCGGCACTCCTCAGCAACGTCATTTTTCTTACGTTTACCAAGTACCACGCCCTGCTCCTTCAAGTCCACCATAACTTGCTCTGTTGTAAATGCAGCCATAGCTCCCGTTCTGGAGTAGCTTCTGCCTGCACCGTGAGAAGATGTACAAAATGTTTCAGGGTTACCTTTACCCTCAACCACGTAGCTATAGGAACCCATAGCTCCTGGAATAACTGCAAGCTCGCCCTCACGCACTCTGGTTGCACCCTTTCTGTGCACCCACACGTTGGCACCGTAGTGATTTTCCAAGGATGCATAATTGTGATGACAGTTGATTCGGTCTGAAAACTCTACAGAAAACTCTGTGTGCTTCTCAATCAACTCTTTCACAATATTGCAGGTTGCAGAAAGCATATGCTCTCTGTTCTCAAAGGCATAATCCAAAGCAAGCTTCATCCAGTTGATGTACTGCTTTCCCTCCTCGGATTCCACTGGCAAAAACGCAAGCTGAAACGCATCCGAAACATCACTGTACCATCTTTGGTTTAACTCTCTCGCCTTTTTGTGGAAGTAATCACATACCACCTTGCCAAAATGACGGCTGCCGGAGTGAATCATAATACAAAGATATCCATTCTCATCCTCCTGTAGCTCGATAAAATGATTGCCACCGCCCAAGGTTCCAACCTGGTAATAGCCATCCTCAATCAAAGGAAGCAACTCAGTATCTGCGTCATATTTCCACATTTCCTCTTTGGCTTTATCAAGCACCTGTGATGTCTGTGGCATTTTGTGACGCTCGGTTCCAAGTGGCACTGCTCGCATAACAGAACCTACAATTGCCTGAATCAAGCTACCGTTACCAGTCATCACGTCCTTAATATCTGCCACCTTGATATTGGTAGCGGTAAATACCATTCCACAACCGATATCCACACCAACCGCATTTGGAATAATCACATCCTTAGTGGCAATCACACCACCAATTGGCATTCCCTTTCCTGCGTGGGTGTCAGGCATCAAGCAAACCCATTTATGAATAAATGGAAGGTTTGACAGATTGTACGCCTGTTCCAAACATTTCTCCTCTAATTTACTTTCATCCTCTAACCAAACCTTCACTGGAAATCTGGTCTTCTCATTAAATAGTACAAACATTGTCATTCCCTCCTTTTCTCACAGTCAACTGTGTTTTCTTTCTTAACGTTTGTTTCTATTTCCTTTCGACATGGTCATTCTATAACGCACTGGGAAATTTTTCATTTCAAAAAAGTTGCGAACATAAAAAACAATCTGTCAAAAGCAAAAAAACACAGAAACAGTATTCATCACCGTTCCTGTGTTTTACACGTTTTTTCATAATATATTCAATTATTTCATTTTACTTTCATCACCTAAAATGTGAATCATTCCTTCCTATACTTCGCTTCAATCCCCAAAGAATATACAACTGCTATTGCTATAACCGCCACCATTGCACCCACAATGGAGATAAAAAACAATGGTGAATTCTGCTCTGCTACTAAAAATGGAAAACCAAGCAAGGCTAATACAACTGCAAACACACACCACAGTTTACCAACCGCCCTATTATAAGCCTTGACATCTTCTATCTCTGGAGTCTTCGCATTTGCCCAAAATCCCACTGGCTTGTCAGCTTTAAATGAGGAAATACCTATTCCCAAAAACATAACACAAACTAGCATCCATACCGCAAAACCAATCATCATACTGCATCCCTCCTGTTTCCTTTGCTATCAAATGTCTTTTTCAAAGCCCTTTCTACCGGAAAAATACAACCAATAAGGACAACACACTGAATCAAACAAAGTGCTCCGCCCCATTCACCGATTGCATCTGTCGATTTTCCTAAAACGGGGAACATCAACACCACAGAAATTGGAAGTAACATCCAGCCAACCTTCCACAATCATCAGAAACGGTATTAATAGATTAGACAATAACATAAATATCCAAAATCCCATATCATCACTTCCTATCCGTTAAACACTTGTTAAAAACATCCCAGCCGAGCATTCACATAAAAATTAATCGTTCAAAAGATTACCTATGCAAAACTCACTCTACTTCATATACAGCCCAGCCAGCTTATAATCCGGATCAAAGGACAGTGTGTAGGTCACTGTTGTATCTCCATAAGTGACTGGAAATTGTGCTGTTGCATAAGTTTTACCCATCTGTGTTATTTCCACAATTGTCGGTTCTCCGAAGGATACTCCTGCTTTCCAATCCACATCCAAGGAAGCCTTCGCTGAATCCATATATTCTTTCGTCATCACGGATTTCATTGCCTCATCCGCATAGTCCTTTTGCAGGGTGTTGTAATCTTCTGCATTCAAGGCAAAAATCACTGCCATACATTTCACTTCTACATCCTCCGCATTGAAAATACCACTCTCTTCAATCGGAATTGTCTTTGGTAACATCCAGCTTGCAATCAATGCTAGAACTCCCATAACTGCAACTACAATCACACCAATTATAATTGCTATTTTCTTCTTGCCCATTTTTTTACTTGCTTTCTTCTCTGTACTCATTGTTCTTTCCCATCCCTCTTTCCTTTTTTAACAACGACTTCGGCAAATTCAACGCAGCAATCGTATCATTCATTTGTTACTTTCATACTCAACACATATAATAATATTTTCATTTTAACACTTCCACTACTTCACTACAATAAAGATTTGATTTTATAAAATAAGGTGATATCCGCTATCCATCAATTATGGTATAATACTTATGCAATTTGAACAATTACCAGTATACAGATGCTGTGAGGTCGTCGGCACTTAATGAGAGGTGTTGCTTCGAATTTATTACCGCTACGAACCAAGCGCACCAAAGAAAGGAGTCCAACATGTCCGAATTTAAAGAATTAATCAAAAGCTTTCCTAAAACGAGAGAATATGTCCGCGACTTCTTTGTGTATGGATTTAAGACAAGAGACGAATTCAAGGAGAAAAGTGCAAGAACCTATGATAATGAACGAAGGCGCATTGAAAGCTGGCTGTCTGGTTTTATAAAGCAGGATTACAGTAACAAAGGAAAAAACATTTCTCTTGCCATCGACAGTAATCTCTTAGACACAAACCCTTTATACCGTGTATGGAAAACGAAGAGTTTTACGGATAATGACATTATGTTGCATTTCTTCCTGTTAGATTACTTGTCTGATACGAACGGAAAAACCATTGAGGAAATTACAGATGGAATTTTAGATGAATACGAAGTATTTTTTGATGCACAGATGATCCGACGCAAATGCAACACCTACGTAAAGGAAGGACTATTACGAAAGGAAAAGGTCGGAAAGGATTTGCTATACTACAAAAATCCTGACCCTTTAGATATCCTTTGTACCTATCCTATGTTAGAGCCTGCCCTACAGTTTTATCAGCTAAGCGCACCTCTTGGAATCGTCGGTAATACAATCCTAGATAACCTGTCTAGTGCCAATGAAACCTTCCGTGTCAAACACAGTTTTTTCGTACACACCCTGGAGGATGAAATTTTATTAGACATTTTAAATGCCATCCAACAGCATAGAAAGATTGAAGCTGTAACAAAAGGAACCAAAACAGGAAACGAAAACATTGTAAAAGGCGTACCCCTTCGAATATTGACCAGTACAAGAACCGGAAGAAGATTCCTTTGTCTTTATGGATACAAAGCCAAACGTTTTTCTTGTATCCGTATGGATTCAATTAAAAAGGTTTCCACGCTTGAAATCGATGAGAACTTTGAACTACTTTGCAACCAGCTAGAAAACTGCCAATCTTATCTCTGGGGAGTTTCCTTTGACGGACGAACCAAAAGCCATACAGAAACGCTTAAGCTTACGCTCCACATTATAGAGGGAAAGGAAGACTATATCCTTAAACGTTTACAACGGGAGGGAAAACACGGCACAATTACCCGCATAGAACCAAACATTTACACCTTTGAGACAGAGGTTTACGATGTCAATGAAATGCACCCTTGGATTCGAACCTTCATTGGACGCATCATAGATATTGAGAGTAGCTCTATACATACCAAAAAAACCTTATTAAACGATTTATATAAAATGTATGAAATGTATGGTATATAAGAAACAATACTACAGAAAGGAGTTCAATGTATTGCACCGTATTGCAATACATTTTGTAACATAGATATGGAATTATTTTCTGAAATATACAACTGCTATTATCAGATTATGAAATCAATATTAGAGGAACAAACAGAGCTTTCTTTAGACGAACTACATACACATGTTGCATCCAATGGTTATGAGGAAAGTCTGCTTTATCTTATTCCCAAATTGACTTCTGGTGAATGGAATTTACTTGAACAAAATGGGGATACATTTATATCGAAGCTATCTGGAGATTTCTATGTACCACTGACAAATTTGCAAAAATGCTATATCAAATCCATTCTATCCGATCTGCGGATGCAGCTATTTTTTACAACGGATGAATTACAACAACTAAAGGATTTGTTTGCAGATACAGATATTTTGTGGAAACCGACGGATTTCTATTATTATGACCAGTTTGCTAATCGAGACAACTACGAAGATATTACATACCAAGAAAACTTTCGCACTCTAATAAATGCAATTAAAACACACCAATACGTGGATATCTCCTATGAGTCCCGTTTGAATCACAGGATACATCATCACTATCTTCCCTGCCGTCTGGAATACTCCATTAAAAATGATAAATTCCGACTACTTGGTGTGGTAAAAGATGACAAAAAACAAACTGTGGAGATTCTAAACTTAGACCGTATGAAAAGTGTGTCCCTTCTTGATGAATACACAACGGATTTACCAGATATCAACGCTCGCATCCGCTCCACGTATTACAAAGAACCCGTACAGCTTCTCATTCATACCGACCGCAACGCTTTAGAACGAACCATGCTTCAGTTTGCCAACTATGAAAAAAATACAACAAAAGTGGATGACAACACTTATGAATGTCTCATTTATTATAACCAAAAAATGGAGACAGAGCTACTCATCGAAGTGCTATCCTTTGGTCCAATGATTGAGGTGCTTGGTAGCAAGCGATTTTTAGAATTAATAAAACAACGCCTGTATAGACAAAAAAGGTTAATGGAAACCTTATAAACCAACAAACAGAGAAGCACCTGCTCCTCTGTTTGTTTCCCAATATCTTTCTTCTTACTGTTCTTTGCTTCTACGATTACGTTGTTGCTTAAGCGTGACATACGCTGATAAATCCCTGCACAAATTACGAGTCTCCAAACCATATATAATCATAGTCTCGTGTTCTTCTATTCGGACAACTCTTCCAACCAGTTTCAGATTATAACCCAAATCACTAAATACCACTGTTAACTCATTCCCGATTTCCAAATTCAATTCTTTCGCACGATCTGTAATTGAAAAGCCAGACAAACTGATATCACGAATCATAACATCCTGACCTTGTCGTCCCACCATCGCCATTCTTGCGTACACACCAACTCCAATACGAAAACAATCTCGACGATTATGTCTGACACCATCACCACTGACCTGCAAAACATACTGGTTCTTTACAAACACAATCCGAGCTCCTCTGAATATAAACGGAACCCCATCCTCAGGTGCATACTCTATATTAATCTGCACATTATCAAAATTCAGTCTGCGACCATCTTGAAAGATTACGTCGATAACTGCAACATTATCCTTTAAGATTTTCTTAATATACGCTTGTAGCTTTATCTCTCCCATGTCGCTACTGGCAATAATATTTATCAAATCTCTTTCTTCTAGTTCTGATAATTTAATCCCCAAAACCTATCCTCCATCAACCCGTTCAACCACAACTTCTAGTGTTTCCCTTCCACCAAAAACACTATATTTGATATTATAACAAATATTTCCACGTTTGAACACTACAATAATTATATATTTTAGAACGATTTTTATATTTTTCCCTTTTTCACAAGTTAAATGGTATATTTTACAAAAAATGCACAAATAATTTCTTTTTTCTGTTACTTTTTTCACTTGCTAGTTTTTCTAATGCTTGTTATACTCAACTGTGTTAAATACAAAGGAAGATATTTTCCTAATCAGAAAATTTATATATAAGGAGCATAGAACATGGGTGGTTTTTTTGGAGTTGTATCAAAGGAAGATTGTATGTTTGATTTGTTCTTCGGAACAGATTATCACTCACATTTAGGAACCAGACGCGCTGGTCTGGTCGTCTACGGAAATAAAGGATTTGATCGGGCAATTCATAACATCGAAAATTCTCCATTTCGTACAAAATTTGATAAAGACTTTCACAAAATGCAAGGTCGTATGGGAATTGGCTGTATTTCAGACTACGAACCTCAACCTCTAATTGTTCGTTCACACCATGGTACTTATGCAATCACAACCATTAGCAAAATTAACAATGCAGATTCGATTGTGGACACTCTGTTTGCAAATGGCAACTCACATTTCTTAGAAATGAGTGGTGGTGACATCAATCCAACGGAATTAGTTGCTGCAATGATTAATCAAAAGGATAACATCATAGACGGTATCAATTATGCATTAGACTTAGTAGAGGGTTCTCTCTCTGTAATGCTTATGACACCAAAGGGAATCTATGCTGCCCGCGACAAACACGGTAGAACACCTGTTATTATTGGAAAAAAGGACGATGGGTTCTGTATCACCTTCGAAGATTTTGCGTATCGCAATTTGGGATATGACGATTATAAGGAATTGGTTCCTGGTGAGATTGTTGTTGTTGATGATAAAGATGTCAAAACACTTATGACGTCTGGCAAGAATATGAAAATGTGTACCTTCCTTTGGGTATATTATGGATATCCATCTAGCTCTTATGAAGGAATCAGTGTAGAACAGATGCGCTACAATTGTGGTGCCAGAATGGCGAAACGCGACAACGTAAACCCTGATATTGTCGCTGGTGTTCCAGACTCTGGGCTTGCTCATGCAATTGGATATTCCAACGCATCTGGCATTCCATTTTCCAGACCATTTATCAAGTATACACCAACCTGGTCACGTTCCTTTATGCCAACCATTCAAAGTAAACGTGAACACATTGCAAAGATGAAATTGATTGCTGTTCACGATTTAATTAAAGATAAGAGTTTATTATTAATAGATGATTCCATCGTTAGAGGAACACAGCTTAGTGAAACAACTGAATTCCTATATGCAAGCGGAGCCAAGGAAGTACATATCCGTCCAGCTTGTCCACCAATTATGTACAGTTGTAAATATTTAAATTTCTCTCGCTCTGGTTCTGAAATGGATTTGATATCCAGACGAGTAATTTGCAAATTAGAAGGAACTCAAAATGTTCCAGCAGAAATATTACAAGAATACACCAATCCAGAATCTGCAAAATACGAGCAGATGGTAGAAGAAATTCGAAAGGAATTGAACTTTACCACTCTTCGGTATAACCGCTTGGATGATATGCTAGATGCAGTTGGTATTCCAGTTGAAAATCTATGTACATACTGTTGGAATGGAAAAGAGTAAGCATAACAAAAAAGAACTGTTCGTTTGATACAAACAGTTCTTTTTTTTATCCTTCTGCCTCTCAAAAATGATGCTTCACATCACAAAAGATTGGGAATTTCTTTTCATAAGAATATCTAGGAATCATGGCGCAGCGCTTCAATCGGACGTTTATTCGCTGCTTTGTAAGCTGGATAAATACCAAACGCCAACCCAATCACCATAGAAAATCCAATTGCAATTAATACCACATCCAACGACATACTTGCAGATAAGGACGTCGCCACATTATTAATAATTAAAATTGTAAGTGCGGATAATCCAATTCCAATCAGACAACCTGTCACACTGACAAGTAATGCTTCAATCAAAAATTGAACTAGTATGGTCTGTTTTTTTGCACCAATCGCTTTACGGATACCAATTTCTCTAGTTCGCTCCGTTACGGAAACAAGCATAATGTTCATAATTCCAATTCCACCAACCAAAAGTGAAATTGCCGCAATTCCACCAAGCATTAATTTCATCGTATCCGTAACACTACTCATGGTCTCCATAACCGTTGATGAATTCACAATCGAAAAAGAGTCTGTATCACCAAGTCTTTGATAGAGGTATATCGTCATCTCCTGTTCAACCATATCCATACTATTCTCATCTGCAGAAGATACATAAAAACTAGTAATCTCCCTGCTACTACCCATAATCTTGGAAAGTGCTGTGTATGGAATATAGGCCTCTAGACGATCTGTAGTATTTCCAACCGTACTCTCTTCCTCCTCCAACACACCAATAACAGTAAAATGATATCCATCTATCGACATAGTCTCTCCGACCACGTTGGTTCGTTCAAAGAGATTTTCCGCTGTTGCTGCATTAATCACTGCCACATAGGTACTATTCTCCACATCCGCATTTTTTAGGAATCGCCCTCTAGCCAACGACAAACCCTCAATTTCATAATAGGCACTGGTTGTTCCATATAATGTAATACTCTCACTGGTGCGCTCATACTTTGCAGTGGCACTTCCCTGTGAAAATGGTGCCGTAGCCGCCACAGACTCCTTCTCGCTCAAGCTCATCACTTCATCCAATGTGAATGGGTCATCTTTGTCATCTAATATCTGAACCGTAAGCAGATTGGTGCCCATCTGTGAAATGGAATCTGTAACGCTGGAAGTTGCCCCATTTACAATAGACACCAAAACAACCAAAGACATAACACCGATAATCATTCCAAGCATCGTCAAAAAAGAACGCATTTTATTGGATAGAATAGAATCTACTGCCATTTTTATCGATTGAAAAATCATATATCATACACCTCACTTTCGTAAGGATTTACTTCTGTTACTTTGCCATCTAAGATACGAATTTTTCGTTCTGCCTGCTCTGCTACACCTTCATCGTGTGTAATCAAAACAATTGTATTTCCCTGCGCGTGAAGCTCATGGAATAATCGCATAATCTCCTCGCCAGTTTTTGTATCCAGATTACCGGTTGGTTCATCTGCCAAAATAAGAGAGGGTTTTGTCACCAACGCCCTGGCAATTGCCACTCGCTGCTGCTGACCACCAGAAAGCTCCATCGGTCTATGCTCTTTTCGCTGTACAAGATTAACACGTCCTAAAGCCTCAAGCACACGTTCCTCTCTCTCCTTCTTCGACACTCTTTGGTATATGAGAGGAAGCTCCACATTCTCTCTTGCAGTTAATTTACTCAATAAGTTAAAGTTTTGAAAAACAAAACCAATTTTTTCATTTCGTACCAATGCCAAATCATCTTCCGAATACTCTTTGATAGACAAACCATCCAGATAATACTCTCCTTCATCTGCCACATCTAAGCAACCAATCACGTTCATCAAAGTAGATTTGCCACTTCCCGAAGGACCAATAATACTAACAAACTCGCCTTCCGCTATCTGCAAGGACGCATGGTCTAAAGCTCGAACGATTTCTCCACCTACTTCATAGGTCTTGCAGATATTATCCATTTTAATCATGTATCTGCCATTTTCCATGCCTACTGTCCTCCCCTTTGTCCACGGTTACCGTTATTCTGACGATTGCCACCACCTTGGAAATCGCCACCACCTTGGAAATTGCCACCATCTGGCATACCCATTCCGCCTGGCATACTGAATCCACCCATACCTGTGTTATCGCTTGAGGTATCTTCACTGCCCTGCATCTCATAATAGATTGTATCACCTTCTGACAATCCTGCCGTAATCTCTACATTGGTTTCATCTGATAAACCAACCTCAATCTGTACCTTGCCTGACAATTGATCTGTTGACTCGTCATATCCGGTATATACATAACTATAATTTCCGTCATCCTGAATTGCAGACAATGGAATCACTAATACATTTTCTGCCTGTTCTATAATTACCTCTACGGAAGCGTTCATTCCTGATAACATTGCATCCGTCTTATCAAATATAATTTCTACCGGATACTGTGAGCTACCACCACTTGAGCTGGCACTACCACTGACACTTACGATCTGACCGGTAAAGGTTTCTCCTTCAATTGCATCTAATGTAATTTCTGCCTCCTGCCCTATCTGCATTGTACCAATATCCAATTCATCCACATTCATAGTTACCATCATCTTATCACCATTTGCGATTGTAAACATGCTAGTGGTTTCCAAAGAAGTGGATGTTGTAGTAGTACTTGTAGAACTAGATGAACTACTTTTACTTGCGGAAGTTCCGCCACTACTTTTAGCCGCACTGGCACCTGAGCTAGTAGCAGCCGCCTTATTACTATTATCACCCTCTGCCTTCTCAGAAGAATTGGTCTTTTCATCTGTAGAATTTTGATTTGTTTTTTCTTCAGACGAATTTTCCTGTGATTGCTCCGTACTCTGTGTAGAAGATTGCGCCGTAGTTCCCTCTTCACTGGTATCGATAGCCGTCACCTCAATCTTTACTGCGGCACTCGCACCTGCTGCATCCGTTTCCTTTACACGCACATACCATGTTCCCGCTGCAACTTCTGTTTTCTCAGCAGTACAATCCTTCCACTCTGTCGCATCTTCCTTATCCGCATATTCCATATCGATGGTTGTTCCATAGATTACACCTGCACCACCTGTTAGTCCAAATGGAGCCTGTGCAGCAGTTTTACTAGAGGTTGCCAAATTGTTTGTAGACACCTGTGTTATATCATTTGTCACTGACACATTTTCTACCGTATTCATTGCTGACAACAGCATTGTATTTACCGACTCTGACTGTTCCGTAACGGTCAACTGTTTTTCATCCTCGGTTACAGCCTGTGCAACTTCTACCGTATTCTCTGTCTGAACATCCTTTGTTGTACCCATCATAAATCCGCTACTAGAAGATTCACTTGATGAACCGGAGCTAGTCTCACTCGAAGTATTCACCGTCTGTAACATACCGTCCACTGGTGCTGTGACACCACCATTTATTTGGATAGAAACTAACGTGTTCAATAATTCAACTAATTGCTCACGCTCTTTCACTGCCTGCATGTATTCTGCTGATTTTGCACTGCTAGTAAGAGTAAATACACTAGTCGATGCACTTACATTGCTGTTTAATGAAACATTGAGTGATGAAATGGTTCCGCTACTTGCAACGATGGAAATCTCCTGATGTATGTATGCTTTTCCAGAACCAAGTACGGCGTCTTCACTATCTGTAACCGTCACCTCTTCTTCATATGCAAATACACTATCATCAAATGTAATAACTGCTCCAGTAGAATCGACGCTCTCTACCGTTCCCTCTGTAGAAGTATCACCACTGCTTACTACTACCTCGTCTCCTACAGTTACATTTGTTACTTCTTCTAATGTAACCATCATCAAATCATCTGCTGACAAGAGCATTAATGCGCCCTTGTCTTTCATAATTTCAACAATATTATCATCCTCATCGGCATAGATTTTCTTTACGCGACCAGCTACGCCCGCTTTAATCGTCTGACTGCTAGAGCTACTACTCTCCGAAGAAATCGTATCATCCACCTCAGCAATTGCTTCCTCAACTTCACTCAAACATAACGCAAGAGATGCCTCATCTACCGTAGCAATCACTTCTCCTGCTGTCACTGTACTACCTTCACTAACTAAGAGTTCATCCACCGTCAAACTAGATGGAACTACAATATTCGTGGTATCTGCATAAGAGATGCTACCGGTTCCTGAAACACTAGTCTGAATTGTTCCTGTCGTTACTGTAGCATTTACCTTCGTATTACCCTGTTCTACCTGATTTCTTCTTGAACGCATCATAAAAAAGCGCGAGCCAGCAATTATCACTAACAGAATAATCACTCCACCTATAATCCATTTTTTCTTTACCTTGCGAATATTAAACTTGGGAATTGTTATCTTCTTCATAGTTTCCTCCATTTTCTTTAATTTGAACCTTCTGTATTCGATACTATATATCTCTATGGTTCAAACATATTAGAAAAATAGTAACAATTTTTTCTTAAAATAACCTTGAAGACATTTGAATAAAATTTGAAAATGGATGTGAACTTCTTTATCATGCAATAAAAAAGGTCCGTAACCGGACCTTTCTCATAATCTTTTCCCAATATGCAATTTTATCGATTTGCCTTCACGATTTCTGCTGCTTCTGATACTAATTTCTGAATGGTTTCAAACTCGCCAGCCTTTATCAAATCACCCTTGACCATCCAGCTTCCGCCACAACAAAATATTCTGCTTGACTTCAAATAATCCTCTACATTTTTAGGACTAATTCCACCAGTTGGCATAAACTTCACCTTTGGAAATGCTGCGCCAACCGCATTAATCATGCTAAGTCCACCCGCATTTTCAGCCGGGAAAAATTTAACGTGATCTAATCCAAGCTTAACCGCTTGAATCAGTTCCGATGGTGTCTGAACTCCAGGACATACCGGAATATCCTTCTCTAGACAATAGTTTACAATTTCAGCATCAAGTCCTGGTGAAACGATAAACTTTGCTCCTGCTGCAACGGCACGGTCAACCTGTTCAATGGTTAGTACAGTTCCTGCACCTACCAGCATATCCGGATATTCCTCTGCCATAATTTTAATCGACTCTTCTGCAGCATCCGTTCGGAATGTAATCTCAGCAGCCGGAAGTCCACCTTCCATAAGCGCCTTGCCTAAAGGCTTTGCATCTTTTGCATCATTCAACACAACAACTGGAATAATACCCACCTTAGAAAACTGATTTAATACATTTTGTGTATTCTCACTATTCATACTTCCCATCTCCTCGTCCATCCGATTTAAATAATCTTATCTCTTCACTCTTGCTCCAGCACCGCTCATAATTGCTTCCACTTCTGATTTTGAAGCCATCGTCGTATCACCAGGGGTGGTCATAGCAAGTGCACCATGCGCCGCACCATAATTCACTGCCTTCTCAGGATTGCCTGTTTCCATAAGACCATAGATCAGTCCCGATGCAAAGGAATCACCGCCACCTACACGGTCCATAATTTCCAGTGCATCATACTGTGCAGCCTTATAGATATTCCCATCCGCCCAGCAAATTGCACTCCAGTCATTCACTGTAGCTGTGCGAACCGTTCTAAGTGTGGTCGCTACCACCTTAAAGTTTGGATAGGTCTGTGCAGCTTCATTAATCATTTTCTTGTATCCGTCTAAATTCAATTCCTTAAGATTCTCATCATTCCCTTCAATCTCAAATCCAAGACATGCTGTAAAATCCTCTTCATTTCCAATCATGACATCCACATATTTTGCAATTTCTTTATTCACTTCCTGAGCCTTTTCCAGTCCGCCAATCGCGCTCCACATAGAAGGTCTATAGTTCAAATCGTACGAAATAACAGTTCCATACTTCTTAGCAGTCTTGATTGCTGCTATGACTGTCTCACAGCTTTGCTCGGAAAGTGCTGCATAAATGCCTCCTGTGTGAAGCCATCTAACTCCAAGCTCTCCAAAAATATACTCAAAATCAAAATCTGCTGGTGTAGCCTTTGAAATAGCTGTGTTTGCACGGTCAGAACAACCAAGTGCTCCACGTATTCCAAACCCTCTTTCCGTAAAGTTAATACCATTTCTACAGGTTCTTCCAATACCATCTGTCTTCATCCATTTAATAAGGGAAGTGTCCACACCACCCTGAAGAATGAAATCTTCCATAAGTTTTCCAACTTCGTTGTCTGCAAAAGCTGTCAGTATAGCTGTATTCAATCCAAAACATCTGCGGAGACCTCTAATTACATTATACTCTCCACCACCTTCCCATGCCTTAAAGCTTCTAGCCGTTTTGATTCTTCCTTCACCTGGATCAAGTCTTAACATAACTTCTCCAAGACTCACTGCATCATACTTACATTCTTCTTTACTTCTTAGATTTAATTCCATAGCGACCTCCCATAATATTCATATTTTGATCTTACTTTTTCTTAATCCGCAACCTATAAGTTCACTATAATGTAAGCGCTTACATTTGTCAAGAAAATTATTTATTCCTTTTAAGTCTTTTGTTCTTTCACTTTCTTATTTAGTAATTTCCAACTAAACAATAATATATGCTTCCTTCTTTCCACTACAGTGTCCATAACAATGTAAACATTTACATTTTTGCTTGCTTTTTTTTATAAATGGGATTAGGATTACTATCAACATCACCTTGAAGGGGTGAAATATAATGTATATTACATATCAAAGGATAACATTATGAGTGATAAAAAAATACTGAATATATACGATATCGCTAAAATGAGCGGCGTTTCAACCGCAACGGTTTCCAGAGTAGTACACAACAGTCCTAAGGTTACAGAAAAGACAAAAGCCAAGGTTTTATCTGCAATTGAACAAGCTGGCTACACTCCAAACGTATTTGCTCAAGGTCTGGGGTTGAATTCCATGCGCACGATTGGAATATTAGTTCCATCCATATCGGATTTGTATATGTCTTGCGCGGTAGCACATATTGAAAATATTCTTCACGATGCTGAGTATGACTGCATTTTGCGATGCAGTGGATATTCCTCTGAACAGAAGGAAACACACATCCAGCTCCTGCTGAACAAGAAAATAGATGCCATTATTCTCGTCGGATCCACTTTTGCAGGCTCCGATGACACAACCCACAACACGGATTATATTAAACGCGCTGCAAAAGAAGTTCCTGTTTTTATCATAAATGGCCTAGTCGATGGTGAGAATATATATTGCACTGCATCTAATGATTATCAAGCTGCCTATGACGTTACTTCTGCCCTGCTTAAAAACGGACGCGATAAGATTCTATTTTTGACGGATTCCAAATCATATAGCGCAAATCAGAAGAAAAATGGTTATATGCAAGCGCTTACAGATGCTAACATTCCAATTGATGATACACGAATAATATATACGCAAAATGATGTCTATACTGTACGAAATATGCTTCTAAACCGAGATGACCTTAACTTTGACAGTGTGTTCGCCACCGATGACGGTATGGCAGTGGGCGCAATTAAATATGCATTAGCGAAAAATCTGTGTATTCCAGATGATATTGCAATCGTCGGATATAACAATTCCACCTTATGCATATGCTCCGAACCGGAATTATCCTCTGTGGATAATAAAATTGAACAGGTTTGTCAGGATACGTGTAACCGATTAATCGGGATTTTAAAAAAGGAGCAAAATATTCCAAATCAAAGTGTGATTGCGTGCTCCATCATCAAGCGCTCCACTACTAATTTTTAACTGTTTCATGCAAATCTATTGCTATGATTTTGATATTGTCATTTTATGAGAGTAAGGAAATTTTACCTTACTCTCTTTTTATTATTGACAATTCATATATCACGTGGTAAAAATGGTGTAAGCGCTTACATTTATGTAAGGAAACCGCTTGTTTATCTATGAAGAATAAGGAGGCTTGTCTGATGAAAGCTTTTATGGATGACAATTTTATGCTAAAAAACGAAACCGCTGTTCGACTCTTTCACAGCTATGTAGAGAATCTTCCTCTTATTGATTATCACTGCCACATCTCTCCAAAGGAGATTTATGAAAATAGACGCTATAACAATATAGCAGAAGTATGGTTAGGCGGTAGAAATGACGATGGTTCCTATTTTGGAGATCATTACAAATGGAGAGTTATGCGTTCTAACGCAGTACCAGAAAATACTGTTACAGGCGATGCCGACCCATACGAGAAATTTGTTGCATTTGCCAAAGCACTTGAAATGGCAATCGGTAATCCGATGTATCATTGGTGTCACCTTGAACTAAAAAAATATTTTGGTATCACCACGCCGCTTACCGTGGATACTGCAAAAGAAATCTGGGACAAGACAACTGATATGCTACAAAACGATCCTACTCTTACCGTTCGCGGTATTATCGAAAAATCAAATGTGCGTTTTATCGGAACAACAGATGACCCAATCGATACCCTCGAATGGCACGAAAAGATTTTAGCAGATCCTGATATTAAATTTATGGTTTGCCCTTCCTTTAGACCGGATAAGGCAATCAACCTGCACAAAGGTGGTTTTGGCGATTACATTGGTCAATTGGCAAAATCTGTAGGCAAAGAAAGTCTTGATACAGTAGAAGATGTTATGGCTGCACTTGATGCAAGACTTGACTACTTCAAAGCACATGGCTGCAGAGCAACCGACCACGGACTGGATTATGTACCATTTAAGCTCGGTACAATGGAAGAAGCCAATGCTGCATATGCAAAAGCACTAAAGGGGGAGGCGCTTTCTAAGGACGAAATTGATATTTATCAGACTGCCCTTCTTCTCCACCTTGCAAAGAAATATCACAAAGAGAATATTGTTATGGAAATTCATTATTCCTGCACAAGAAATGTTAATGAGCGTATGTTCCGCCTAGAGGGAGCAGATACCGGATTTGATATGATTGCAAAGAGTACCTGTGGCGATGAACTTGCACAACTTTTATCAGAGCTTGATAAGACAAATGAGCTTCCTAAGACCATCCTTTTCTCTTTGGATCACAATGACTTCAATCTCATCGGTACCTGTATGGGCGCCTTCCAGTCAGAAGAGGTTCCTGGCAAGATTCAGATGGGTGCTGCGTGGTGGTTCCTTGACTCAAAAGATGGTATGGAAGAACAGATGCGTTCTTTAGCAAGTCTCGGTTTGCTTGGCAATTTTGTAGGAATGTTAACCGACTCCCGTTCTTTCCTCTCCTACACAAGACACGACTATTTCCGTCGTATTATGTGTAACTTAATTGGACAGTGGGTGGAAGATGGAGAATACCCAGATAATGAAGCTTCACTTAAGAAGATTGTCGAAGGCATCAGCTACAACAATGCGATTCGGTATTTTGGGATTGAACTGTAACTTTTTTATAAAATTCATACTATGATAAAGCAAAGAGATATCAGCCTTAACTGATATCTCTTTTGTTTTATCACAATATTCAATTACACAAACTTTTCTCCATCATTGCACGTGCTGTATCGCTAATATGCACTGTACTATTCTCAGCAACAAACTCCTTATCTAACACGCCCACAAAATCTAAATACACAGTTGTACTGCGAAATGGTGCTCTCTTTTTCCACTTATCGGTATTCTTAAGAGTCGCTACAACTACCGGACACTTAGCCTTCTTGGCTATCTTAAATGCACCAGGCATAAATGGTAGCATCTCCTCTTCTCTGTTTCTTGTTCCTTCTGGGTATATACCTATGGAGGATTTACCTTCCTTAATAAAACGACTGGCTTTCAAAATCGTTTTTGCACTTTGTTTCATATCATCTCTATCCAAACGAAAGCAATGACATCTATGCATTAATTTTGAAATAATTGGAATCCAATAAACCTCATTCCTTGCGATAAAGCTCATCTGGTATTCCTTCAGCACCCCCATTGTTAGCAATGGATCCATAATTGACCTGTGATTGCATACCAGCAAAAATTTCTCCTTTGGCAACTTTTCCTTACCATTTACTTCTAATTTGATTCTAAAAATTATAGTTGCAAACTGAATAACAGAATAGGTATACCACCAATATAGCCTACTATGTTCAAAATATTCCCTATCCATATCAACAAACCGAGTCACAATAAAGCAGCTCGCAACCCATAACAAAACCAAAGCCGCAAGAACTGCAACAAAAGCAAATATCGTACGTTTTACAGTTCGATATAACCCTAACACAGCTCCTAATGCACTTAGCAGAATCGCAACGATTGTCATAATTGTAAACAACATCTCTTTCTACCTCCAAAGAATAAGAATATACCACATTTCCAAAAATGTCAAAATCTGTAAGAGAAATTTTTTATGAAGTTGAATTGCACCGCCGGATGCTAAAACCTCTTCTTTCCAATCAATCGAAATGGATGCATATGAATATTTGTGTATACTGATTTCGCAAATAATACTTTTCTACATTGGGATATATCTGTTGATTGTTCAGCTTCAAATACTAAAAAACATCCAACTTTGTTATAGAACAAACTTTGTTATGTGTTATACTGATTAAAAGAGAAACAACTCTCTTTCTCAGGTTGAACAGGATTTCATTGAAAGTATTAGCACACTGGAAACAATTGCGACTAATACTTGACTAGTTATCAAGGTTTTTTCAATGTAAATGAGATAAAATAAAAGACACAATTTGTACAAAGCAAAGAACATTTGTAACCGATTACGATACCTATCATGACACTGTTCTTTTCATAATAAAAAGGAGACTTATATTATGCGATTACTTTTAGTAGAAGATGAAGAAGGATTTGCCGAAGCATTGGTTGCTTCACTGAAAATGGAACACTATATAACAGACTGGGCAAAGGATGGAGAAGAAGGTCTGGACCTTGGACTTTCGAATATATATGATGCGATTATCTTGGATATCATGCTTCCAAAGATGAACGGACTGACCGTTCTTCGCAAATTAAGAGAGCAGGGAATTCACACTCCGATTCTATTGTTAACTGCAAAATCTGAATTAGAAGATAAAATTACCGGATTGGACGCTGGCGCAGATGACTATCTGACCAAGCCATTTCACCGGGAAGAACTCTATGCGAGACTTCGCGCATTGACAAGAAGACCCTCAGAAAGCGCAGCACCACAAGAGCTTGCTTATGGTGACCTCTATATGCTACAAGGCAGCAATGAGCTATACTGTAAAACATCCGGTAGCAGCCTACCTCTGAATGGCAAAGAATATCAATTGATGGAATACCTCTTGCGAAATGCCGGACAAATTATCAGCCGTGAACAGATCATTGAAAAAATATGGGGCTATGATACCGACGCAGAATACAACAATGTGGAAGTGTACATATCCTTCCTAAGAAAGAAAATGAACTTTTTGAAAACGCAGGTCAATATTCAAACCGTGCGAAAATTAGGATATAAACTGACTATGTAAGAGCATACCCAAAAACACTTTTAGCACCATATTGAAACTATAGCATTTAATTATAACCACTTACAACCGGTTAGAAAGGATACTCTATGACGAAGAAATTACGCCAACGCATTATGCTTACCATGATGCTACTGCTTTCAATTACATTTATTACCATTATTGTTGCCATCAATGTATGGATTCGGGCAAACAACCAAGCACAAGCAGACAACAGTCTTCGCTTTTTGATGCAGCGGGAGATACCTGATTTTCCTACCGAACCCGATGAGAACCGCAAAGATAACAACAATAATGAAAACGCAACCACAGACAATTCGGAACACACTCCTGGCAGTCAAGAAAACAAAGACAATGAATCTCTGCAACCGCCAGAAACCTCTGTCGCGCCTACGCCCGACAATGAATTGCCGACACCTGATTTCAACACACCAACACCAGACGGAACGCGTGACCGACATACCGAAATTATGGCTTCCCATTATATCATCGCAAAATATACAGGTGATAAAACATTCCTCGAGATTGAAAACACTTTATCTGATTCTTATACAGATGAGGAAATTCAATCCTACTGCGAAGAAATTCTTGCAGGTGAAAAACGACAGGGTACCATTGGACAATTACGTTACACTGTAAATGAGGGAAAAGGTGGATTTACCATCGCATTTATCGACCATACTGCAGCGGAGAATAGTGGCAAGAACCTATTAACCATTTCTATCATCCTAGGAATTGCAGGCTTAATCGCATTCGCCTTTTTATCCTACTATATTTCTGGATTAATGGTACGACCAGTGGAAGAAGCCTTTGAAAAACAAAAGCAATTCATCTCAGATGCCAGCCATGAATTGAAAACTCCAATCGCGGTAGTATTATCCAATAGCGAATTGTTAGAGGATCAGATTGGTAAAAACAAGCAATTATCCTATATCAAGAAGGAATGCGACCAAATGCACCATTTGGTAACTTCTCTTCTAACTTTAACGCGATTAGAACAAACGCCATATGAAACTATGGAAAAGGTGAACTTCTCCTTAAGTAACGCTTTGCTAGAGCGAATTCTCCCTCTAGAGAGTATTGCTTTCGAGAAAGGAATTACAATGGAGGAAAAAATCGCTCCGGATATCGCATTTTGTGGTGTAAAGGAGCAGCTTCAACAGGTGGCGGGCATTTTGATTGATAATGCGCTGAATCATACTACAGAAAAAGGCAGAATTGATATTTCTTTACACAAAACTGCACACCATATTGTCTTTACCGTAAGCAACACAGGAGATGCAATCCCAGAAGAAGAACGGGAACATTTATTTGAACGATTCTATCGTGTGGACAAGGCAAGAAACCGTGCCAGTGGACATTATGGACTAGGTCTTTCCATTGCGAAAACCATCGTCACCAATCACAAAGGCAAAATCCGAGTGGAATGTGAGAACGGCGTGACATCATTTATTGTGACATTAAGACAGGCGGAGAAATAATCTCCGCCTGTAGTCTACATCCATACTAACTTTCTTATGTTGTATATATCGAACCGGTAACTCTACCATCCGCTCCATGTAACGCTCCGCATCTCCCGCCACTAACCGTGCAATGGTCTTCTTAAATGAGCTAACCATAATGCGGTCTATTGCATTATCACTCTCTCCATTGTCATCCAATGCCAATCGATAGAAATTCGATGCGGACTCATAGCAAGTGTAAATGCTATCTCCCTGTATATCAATATCCTCGCTCATATTCGGACAAGTAATCTTTCCAATCTTGGTTTTTGTAAATAACGAACCATCCTTTGCATTATCCATCAAATATACATGTAACTTCGCCGGATTATTGCGTCCATAAGACGCTGATATCAACATATAGGTCTTATTCTTCCACGTTGAAAACGCAACTCCTTGTGCGTAATATGGAATAGTGATTGTGTCCTGTTTCAATAAAGTGCCATCTCTTTGAAACACCGCCATCTCATTATCATCCTTTTCATCCCATCGATATCTCGCAAATTGTCCCACATATAAATGCTCATCATAATAGGCAAGAAAAGACGGTACAAAACCTTGCGTGTCAATAGCACCCTGATCAAACTTCATAATATCTTCTTTTGTATCATTTCCAGTTTCCACACATTCAACAATCTTATCTAATGACAATCTTTGTACAACCCCATTGGCAGAGTCCGCAACATAAATGAGCTGATCATCCTCATTGTACGCAAGCGCCCCCACATGACACTCCGTATCCAAGGTAATCGTTGTCAAATACTGTTTACTTTCTACATCCATCACGTATAATACCGATTTTTGCTGAGTTGTGGTAATCTGTGCGGACGCATTGGTTACCTTATAACTCTTATCATAAGCTGAAATAATCAAATATTCCTCTGTGACACACAAGCCCTGTGGTATCATTCCACTACAGACTTCCTCATTTCTAATATTGGTCTTATCAATTCCCGGAATAACATAGGAATTACCCATATCCAAAGTAGAAAGATACTCCTCAAATGTGTCCTTGTCCAAAGAAGCAATCAATTCCTCATATGATTTATCCAGAACACTTTCTGTAGATGTATATACCAATGTGGTATCTTCTTTCACGGTCTTGGCGTTCACTTTGCTTACGCCAACAGACGATACCACGGATAAAGCGAATACTATCATACCCCCCATACGAATAAAATTCATTTGCTTACTTCGTACATTGTTTTTTCCCATATAAACCCCTCCATAACTTTTCGGCAATTCATTTTCATTCCAATATTCAATTGTTCATACCCTCTACACTATTACAATTTTCTCTCAAAAAAAACTAATACTATTATATACTTTTTTGCGTTTTTTTGTCCTAATATAGTATGACCAAATTGTAACTTTTTCGTGAACAAAACAGGGTGTCAAATTCAACCAATTATACTACAGGTATAATTGACATCAATGCTTTATATTCGGTATAGTTGTCCTTGTCATCAATTTCTAATTCATAAGAACAAGCAGTATAACGAGAAGATGAGGGGA
>CAYTOQ010000025.1:0-25070 GCA_964439445.1 uncultured Clostridium sp.
CCTATTGCCATAATCAGCCAGTAACTGGATATGATCCGGATGGACATGCGTTGCATATTGCTGCGGGAGCTTTAGTTGGCGGTTTGATTGGCGGTGCAATGTCGTATGTATCACAAGCATGGCAAAATAAGAGCTTTACAAAGGGCATTAATTGGAAGCAAGTTGCAGGTAGTGCTGCGGAAGGTGCTATTACAGGCGGTATTGGTGGCTTGACAATGGGTGCCAGTCTGGCTGCTACTGCTGGTGGAACAGCTGTTAAAAGTGTTGCAAAGGTTGGAATAAAAGCAGCAGCCAAGACCACTATAAAGACAGTGGCAAAATCATCAGCAATTGATGCTGTATCCGGTTTTGCGGGAAATACCGCCAGTCAGTTGATAACGGGTGGTGCAGGAAATTATAGTGTTACTCAAGCAGTAACATCTGGAGTTGTAGAAGCATTAAATATTCCAGGAGGAGAAGCAGGAGAAAAGACTGCCAAAAAAGTCGGAAATGAACTGATGGAAACACTATCTGAAAAGCTTGGAAAAGCAGCAGGTAGTGAAGTGGTCGAAGAAGCAGGTTCTAAGTCATTGGCGAAGACGCTGACTAATTCTGGTGCTGCTGGAGTGAATGGTACTGGCTCAGATCCTTATGCGTTAATGAAAGAGAAGGGTATACCGCAAACTCTTTCAGATGCAGAAATTGATGCTGCAAAGCAGGTTGATTTGCAGATGAATGCCAAGAAAGCTAACCATGGTAAGTTAAGCAGAAAAGCGAAGACTGGACCTAAACCTAAAGGAACAGGACCACATAATTTGAAGATCGAGGAAATTGCTAGTCAAATATCAGACGGAAAGGTTATTGCAGGAGGTGGAAGAGGATATCCACCAGAAGCCGTAATTCCAACACCTGGTGGAATTAAAAGTTCTAGACGACCAGATATTTTAGTTCGGCGTCCAGATGATTCTATATATGGTATTAATGTTGGAAAAACGACAGCAAAAGGAGCTCCGATTAAGAGAGAGGTTGAAGCGTTATACGATTTAGAAGATGCTGGAATAGCAATGTATTTTGTAAGTTATGATAAGTGAGGTAATGAGCTGAAGTGGGTAAATTAAGTTTACAATTTCATGCAACGGTGAATGACATTTATGAGTTTGTAAATAGTTTGTCAAAATCTGAAAACTATAATGCTTGTGGGGTGATTTTTGCTCCAAGTTTCAAAGTTGAAAAAATATCTATAGTTTCTAGCATAAATGATTTTAAAAGATATGATATGATTGTAGTCTCAAAGGAAAGGATTATTTGTGATGATAACTATAAACAATTTATTTGCAAACAAGATAATAATTTAGTAATTACAGTAGGTTACAATGGAAATGATATATTAAAAGAATCTACAATGTGGATAAATGCTGAAAAAGATATTGATAAGGACTGGAAGAGGATTATCAATATGTATAAGAAAAGTTTGTTAAAAGGAGCTTGGGTGGTTAACCCTAATACAAATGCAAAAGCGTATTACAAAAATCATAAGTATACGATTAATGCAAAATTGGCTTATGAAAGTGGAGTAAAATTATGCCCTATAACTGGTTGGAATATATATGAATTAACAAACGAACAGAACAAAGAATAGGTGTCAGGCACTGTGAACATTGGCACTGTGAACATTAGACCAATAAGAATTTTTCCATTTTGCATTCTATTAATGAATACCTTTTAAGGTTATATGCCCTATCTATAACAATGAATCATCCTAATTGTTAGATTTTAGGTCTAACTATTAGGAGGTCGGTTCAATCAATGTTATAGATAGGGTATTTTTCTGTACTTTAGTTTTAAAAACAGTTAGGCGCTAAGTACCCAATTGCTTAATTATTGAGTAGTCGCAAAACATAAAAACTTCCGAATAGCCATGCATCACTATGTAGTGGCGTGGAATCATTTCTTTTAATAGGAATAGGTTTCAGGCACTGCGAACAAAGGTTATTGACGACAATGATAAATATACAGAAATAAAATATGATAAGCTTGGTCGTAAAATAAAGAGCATTGACCAGGCAAAGAATTTTGAAGAATATACGTATGATGCGGTTGGTAATCTTAAGACAGTAAAAGACAAAAATGGTAATACTACTGAATATGATTATGATGATTTTGACCAGCTTGTAAAAGTAACGGATGCAGTGGATAATGAAACAACCTACACCTACGATTTGGCAGGTAATATGAAGAGCCAGACCGATGGTGAGCGCAGAACAGTATCCTACGAATACGATAATATGAATCGTGTCACTACCATGACGGATGCTGTTGGCAAGACGGAAACATATACATATAATAAGGCATCCAAAAT
Source organism: uncultured Clostridium sp. (assembly GCA_964439445.1). GTDB lineage: Bacteria > Bacillota > Clostridia > Lachnospirales > Lachnospiraceae > CAG-590. The sequence goes on from CAYTOQ010000025.1 coordinate 2,339, forward strand.
GATTGGTAAGATAGACCGGAATAAGGTTGTATTCTCCTATACTTACGATGATAATGACCAGCTTCTTACGGAAACATCCGGAAGTATGGTATACAACTATACCTACGATGCCTTAGGCAACATGAAGACTATGACGGATAAAACTGGTACAACTACCTTCGAATACGATAATATGTCCCAGTTAAAGAAGAAGATACACCTTCGATGGAAGAAATCTTCTGACAGGTATTGTAAATCATAATCCAGATGGTACGAAGCAGGAATATAGTTACACGTATGATGCAGAAGGTTTGTTGAAGGAAAAGGTTGAGCCGAAGGGTACAACCACCTATACCTATACAGCTATTCAACAGCTTGATACTATGACGGAGCCGAATGGTCGTGTTACGACTTATACTTACGACAAGGCAGGTAACCGTCAGTCACAGACTGTTAAGTTAAATGATGATGTTATTACAGAGATTGTTTACACCTATAATGATTTAAATCGATTGACTCAGACATCAGAGAAACGAGATGGCGTTACATTAGCCACTACTTATACTTATGATGCCAATGGTAATCAGACACAGGTAAGTGAAAAGAATGAAGCTACTGGTGAAATAGCAGTTGATAAATATAAGTATGACGAATTAAACCAGTTAATCCGCATCGAAGGACGAGACGGTAGCAAATCTGAGTATACATATTATGGAACTGGATTACGTGCTTCTAAGAATGTGAACAACAATACTGCTGTCTTTATCTATGACGGCAAGGAGATTCTTGCTGAAACAACAACAGAAGGAACAAAAACAAATATATTCGGCAACAATATGATTGCCACAACTGGTACAGATACGTTATACTACCAATATAACAATCATGGTGATGTTGTTCGCGTATTAGACCAGTCAGGTACTTTGAAAAATGAATATGCGTAACAGTTTAGCCATGCAGGTATTCAACTTTCGATTTGCATGAGAGCTTGCTCACAATGCAGATTGAAAGTTGTAATACCTATATGGCGCTCTGCGTCATCGAGAAGAAGCTACGAAGTAGCGAATTCGAGAAGATGGCTAAACTGTTATATAACTTGGTAATGCCATAACCGAAAAGGAAACAGTTAAGAATCCTTATCGTTATGCAGGCTACTATCAGGATACAGAGTCAGGATTATATTATCTAAGAAGTCGATATTACAATCCAAAGACGGCAAGATTCTTGACAGAAGACACTGCTTCCGGAAAGTATACAGATCCGCTAAGCCTTAATAAGTACACCTATTGCCATAATCAGCCAGTAACAGGATATGATCCGGATGGACATGCGTTGCAAATTCTACTTGGAGCAGCGATAGGTGGTGTGATAGGTGCAGCTTCCTCATTGTATGAACAAAGAAAAGTTATTGGAACAGGTGCCTATAGTTATAAAAAGTATTGGGGAAGTGTTGCAGAAGGTGCAATTACTGGAGCAGTAGCGGCTGCTACTGGCGGTGCGAGTCTTGCAACTACCGGAGCAAAGGCTGTCGCCAAAACGGCGGTTAAAAAGTTTGCGGTTAATACAGCATCTGGTTTCGCCGGCAATACGGTTAACCAACTGATTAGTAAGGGCAAAGATAATTATAGTTTCAAAGAAGCCTTTACGTCTGGTTTGACAGAGAATATTGATATACCAGGATTGCAAGCAGCAGAAAAAACTGCTAAGAAAGTCGGGAATAAAATTCTCAATAAAGTTACGGAATTTATTAGCAGTAAAGCAGGACATGAAGTGGCAGAAGAAGCTGGTTCGAAAGCTTTAACAAAGACGTTAACAAATTCAAGTGATGCAGGAGTAAATGGTACTGGACCAAATCCTTATGCGTTAATGAAAGAGAAGGGTATACCGCAAACTCTTTCGGATGCAGAAATTGACGCTGCAAAGCAGGTTGATTTACAGATGAATGCCAAACGTGGTGGTAAGGTAACTACGGTTGAGTTGAATTCCTTTGGTAATAAAAGCAAGCCACGTGGAGCGAGACCAAAAGATTTTGACGTCGATAGTGTGGATGATGTAGTGGGACCGGAGAAAGCACCTCTACCAAAAGGTGCATCTAATGCTGCAAATGTTGATATGGCACCATTAAGAGGACAGTACCATAAATTACCAGCAGGAACAGAATTACCTGATGGGTTGGATGTTATAGCAGATGGTAGTGATGTTATTCCTGATTCTCCACGTTTTCCTGGACATCATACAATTTTCCCTACTAGAGAAATGACAGTAAATGAATTTAATAAGTTGTATTTGTCATTGCCTTGGAAACATGGAGGAAATAAAAAATGATTGACAGATATGAAGAGATAATAATAGAAGATATAGAAAAGATTCAAGCAGGTAGTTATTTTAATATGACTAGCATTAGTGAATGTTCCCAGGAGATAGCAAAACAAGTTTTGCAAAAACTATTAGAGTGGGCATGTCAACCGCAAAATACAAATGCTATAATGATATCGAGAAAGAAAATAGGGGAAATCAATAAGTGCTGGCTAGAGAGTAATTTGATTGATGTTGCAACGAAATGTATTGATTTATCAGATGAATGGGAATATAGGAGGTTGCTTGAATTGATTGATCTTATGACGCCCAAGTTGAAAGAAGAAGTTTTGGGGTTAGGAAGAATGTCTGGAAATGAAGATATTGAGGATGTTGTAGAAGAATATTGGACCACAATGGAAAAGTGAAACCATGTCAGAACAGTCATAATCTTAATTTCTGATGAAAAAGATGTATCGAATTTAAGATGTGTAAGAAATTTTTATTTTCGCATTTTATTAATGAATGTTTTTTAAAATTACATGCCCTATCTAAAAGGAATAGGTGTCAGACACTGTGAACATTAGATCTGAACTGCGGAGGAAAAGCGACACCATTGAGGTGCGGACATATCATAAATTCTGAGATTAAAGATGGATCTGCTTTAAGAGAGAAAAGAAATTTTTATGTTCGTATTCTATAAAAGAATTTTTTTGAGTTACATGTCCTATCTATAACGCTTAATGTTATAGATAGGGCACTTTTTCCTGATTCATTTTTTGAAATAGCAGGAGCAGCTCGTCTAATTGTTGATTGGTTGCAAAAAGGAATAGGTGTCAGGCACTGTGAAAATTAGATCTGGAGGAATAGGTGTCAGGCACTGTGAACATATGAGTAATAAAAATGCAGCATTTACAGTACGTTCCGCATATGAGCAACAATTGCAACATGGGTTAGGAAATAAGGCGCTTGTTCCTAGAATTCCGGGAAAAATTAATCAAAAGAAGTAGGTGATAGTTATGAATTTAGAAAAGGAGTTTATTAACAGAATGTTATCGTGTGATTGGTTGATGAAGTGTGGAATGAAGGATACTTTTGAATTTGATGTATATTATTTGGATTCTGTTAATGAAGTAGCAGAGCATATTAATTCTTTAAAATGGGAGAATGTTTGTTTGGATCAAATGGGTGATTTTACCGCCTATCTATCAATAAATTATCCGGATGAATATAATAATTATTGGAACGAACAAGTTTATACAGTGAAGGAAAAATATGTGTCTGTTATAGAGAAAAAAATCGAGAAAAATATGCTACGATTGAATTTGCCAAATAGCATTCTTGAGGATATGAAAATGAATATATTGTCTCTTTTTATGTTGAATTATTATTCAGAATACTATGAGAGTGATTTTTACCAAACGATGCATGAAATTTATATGAAAGGGCATTTGCCGTGTGGATGGGTAGAAGGTTGTTCGCATGGGAGATTTTTAGTATTCTAATATGCTATTTGAATAGTAATTTTGATTGTTAGAAAAAACAGTTATAAATCTGACTACCCCAAATGGATGTCAGGTATTGTGAATTTTATTCTACACTGTGGTGGAAACGTGACACCATGAGGATGCGAACATAATCACAAAGTCTAATATTAAAGATGTATTTGCTTTAAGAGATGAAAGAAATTTTTATGTTCGTATTCTATAAAAGAATTTTTTGAGTTAAACGCCCTATCTATAATGCTTAATGTTACAGATACGGCATTTTTTACTGATAGACTTTTGGGGAACAGCAGGAGCAGATTGTCTAATTGTTGCTTGGTTGCAAAGTTTAAAAGCTTCCGAATAGCCATTCATTACTATGTAGTGGCGAGGGATCATTTATTCTTACATCATATGATTAATACAAAGTCGGTTAATTCGCATCGAAGGACGTGACGGTAGCAAATCCGAGTATACATATTATGCAACTGGATTGCGAGCTTCGAAGAATGTGAATAACAGTACACCTATTGCCATAATCAGCCAGTAACTGGATATGATCCGGATGGACATGCTCTGAATCTAGTAGCAGGTGCCATTGGAGCGGCTGCTGGAGCGTTGATTGGTGGCGCATTTTCATATGCGACTCAAGCATGGAAAAATAAGAGCTTTACAAAAGGAATTGATTGGAAACAGGTTGCTGGTAGTGCTGCAGAAGGAGCTATTACAGGTGGTATTGGTGGCTTGACAATGGGTGCTAGCCTAGCTGCTACTGCTGGTGGAACGGCTGTTAAAGCAGTTGGAAAGGCAAGCATCAAGTCTGCTGCAAAAGAATTGGCAAAAAATACCATAATAGATGGAGCCTCTGGTTTCGCAGGAAATACCGCCAGTCAGTTGATAACAGGTGGTGCTGGAAATTATAGTGTTACCCAAGCTGTGACATCTGGAGTTGTAGAAGCATTAAATATTCCGGGTGGACCGACAGGAGAGAAAACGGCCAAGAAAGTCGGAAGTGAAGTTTTTGATAAAGTTACTGATGCTATTGGTGATAAAGCTGGACGTGAAGTTGCAGAAGAGGCAGGTTCGAATTCTTTAGCGAAGACCCTATCTAATTCTAGTGCTGCAGGAGTGAATGGTACTGCTGCAAAAAATATAACAAAGAAAAAGGCAATTGCCCAATATGATGATAGTGGTTTTCAAGATTTTTATCATGGGAATAGCAAAAAGAGTAAAAAAAGAAATCATGTTTATATTATTGCGGATGAGAATAATGATATGATTAAAGTTGGAGTTAGTGGACAAAAACTTAACAAAAACGGGACTTCACCTCGTGCTAATAGGCAAAAATCAGCTTTTGAAAAGAAAGGAATGAATGTACACGTCGAAATCATAGAAACAGATTTATCAAGAATACAAGCTTTAGATTTAGAACAAAAAATAACAGATAAGCATGCTGCTAGAAATAATGGGTTGATGCCGTCGATATACTATAAGAGACCACGACCACAGGTGGAAAGCATTCAACAATATGTTGAATTGTATGGGGAATCGCCTAATCAGTCCTTGGGGAAAAAGTATTAAGGTGGAGGAAAAAGTATGAATTTGACTATGTTGTCTCTAGAGGGCGACAAACCTCATATGAAAAACGTACGACCTGTTAATGTAGAGTCATATCATGTGGTGGAGTTATTCATGAATTCTTTGTCACGAATTGATTTAGACGGAAGTAATAAATTAGTGATATATTTTAAAACTTTGCCTATAGGGGAAAGTAAGTATATGCGTGATGAAGATTTTAATGTATCATGGTATTATGTAGGAGAAGAAGTTTTAAGTATATTTAAAGAAATAAATTCTACTGAAAAAGATGTATTTTATTTAAATATAATTAAAGAAAGTTTAAAAGAAATAGCTCGAATAAACAATAAATCTAATGAAATTCTTGATAAGATAGAGCTGGCTGCAGAACAAGTTGTAATAAATGGATTTGAAATATACCAACATGTTAAAAGATTGTCTAGGCATTCGCCTACAAATGATTGTAAAATAGACGTGTTTAGACATATCTGTCCTAAAGGTGAAATGTGGTATGTAGAAATTACAGATAAAATACAGCAACAGAAAAAGAAGGCAAAGATTATGCAGGATTATTCACATATTTCTAAAGTCGATTTTTTTAAAAAATCTAGATGGAATGGTGATCTATTTGAATTGTTGAATAGATTTGACAGGGTGGTAGTGACAGTAGACATTAAGGATTATTTTTAGGACTTGTAGGGAATAGGAATAGGTGTCAGGCACTGTGAACATTAGATCTGAACTGCGTAGGAAAAGCGACACCATTGGGGTGCGGACATATCATAAATTCTGAGATTAAAGATGTATCTGCTTTAAGAGATAAAAGAAATTTTTATGTTCGTATTCTATAAAAGAATTTTTTTGAGTTACATGTCCTATCTATAACGCTTAATGTTATAGATAGGGCACCTTTTCCTGATTCATTTTTTGAAACAGCAGGAGCAGATCGTCTGATTGTTGATTGGTTGCAAAATATAAAAACCTCGAAATGGATTATTTTATCAATATGTATGAACATGCATTAGCCATATTACAAATGCGTTTTGGAAAACATGGAGTGAAAAAGGACTATCGGGATGCGTTTGAGTTTGTAAATAGCTATTTATAAACATAATATTTTATTAATTTTATTTATTCAAAAGAGGTTATTTTTGTTAATTAAAATATATTTATTGAAATATTAATATCAAATGGAGTATGCGGAGCTTTTGTAAAAAGCAAATTAATTAGTTACACAAGCTCCTTTTACTTACCTCAGATGTGAGGTATACGATAGCGATAACTAATGAGGAGAATAATATAGTTTGAAGAAGTGGTTGGAAAAATTCAAGGTAATATGTCATCGATTTCATCGAATATGCAAGGCATATGAGAAAAGCCAGTACTATGATTGTGGAAGTATCATCATAGAGGAGAAAAGTTTGTTGCCAATCTCATATTATTATCTGTATTCACAAGAAGAAATTGCAAAGATGGAAGAAGAGGCTTGGAAGGAACTAGAGAAGAAGATTAAAGAATTGTAATAGCCACTATGATTAATTTATTGTAAGGCTTGAGTGCATAACAAATTGAGGAGTTTTTGTAAAAATATAGGAATATCAACCTATTTTTGGAACAGGAGCTCCTTTTTTGTTGTGGAAAAATGTATGGTATAGCTATTTGGATGAATAATTGCTCTGATACAGCACATAAGGCATAGAGAAGGTTAATTGGATTGAATGCTGTGTTATGCGGTGTTCAGTCTTTCCTTTTTGATGGAAAAGTTACATATAAAATAGGAGAATATTACATAGTGGAGTTTGGTTACGTTTTGTAAATGATACATAATAGGTACTCCTTTTTTGCTTCATCTTATCAAAAAAGAAATATTCATTAAATGTAGAATGACACAAAAGTTATTCCAATTTCTAATTGATGTTGCTGGTGGAAATGGATATAATAAAACATAGATATTATCATTCATTGCAAAAGAGGGTATTTTATGGAATTAGTGAAGTTTCAACGAGGACAGACAATTGCAAAGAGAAACGATATGGTGCAGCATTGGTATCTGGTGCAGGAAGGTACAGTGATACAGAAATTTGAGTTTTCAGAGGTTCATTTGGGAAAGAATTCAATTATAGGTATTCTGGAACGAGATATGTATTTGTGTGATTATATTGCAGACGAGAATGTTGTGTTAGCAGAGTTTGTTTGTGAAAGTGCTGAGGATTTGAAAAATCTTGTGACGGGGCAGGAGAAGCTTCGTCATATTTTCTTACGTGCTGCGGTTGAACAGCGTCAGCAGATGTTGAAGCTTTATGCGGAATTGAGCAACAAAGCAAGACAATTTCATATGTTTGTGGAAACGGTGTTTAACGATTACAAAAATATGTGTTTGAAATATAAGGTAGAACAGTTAAGCTTCTTGCGTATGGAGTTATTTCAGCCGTTAGAGATGCAACATAGAGTGGAAGATTGGGAGATTAATAACAGTGCCAGCATTGTGAAGACTTATTTGCAGGAGTATATACAGTTGATGGAGAAGGATGATAGTCTTACGGTAGGTGTTATTATGGAAACTTCCGCGCAGATGCGCCGTTTTACACAGGGTATCTGGGAGATGGAAAATTATCTAACCTATAATAAAGATATTTTATTAAATGATATGCAAAGTGACCTGTTTCATCTCTTCTTTGATTTGGCAATTAAGATGAAGGCAAAGAAGCACGATATAGAGCCGGCATCAAGAGAAATTCAGTTAATCTCGAAGGTTGCAGAGAAGCTTGGGGTGTATAACCCAAGAACCATTGTAAGACGTTTGAAAGAATTTATGGAGTATGATTTTGAAAATACTGGAGAAGCTACAGGTGTTGGTGCTGCGACCGCTCGTAAAGAGATGGATATTCTGACGGAAGATTGCTTGGGACATATTCTAGATTATGCTGGATACAATGATGATGAAGCGCTTTGTATATGTAATCAGATGCAGGAGTATCAGAATTTGCCGGATATGATGTCAATGGACAAAGAAGTATATGCGCTTCGTAAACAGTTGACAGCATTGTTTTACGAAATTTACCAGAAGGTATTTATGCGTGCAGTACAGGATGAGACAAGTTTGACCCCTGTATTAGAAATGTTTTTGAACTTTGGTTTTCTGGATTTGTCTTTTGTGGGAGAAGAACGTGCGAAGGAACTGTATGATGCGGTTGCCCATATTGATATTTGTTGTTCAGAGCGTATCTATACTGTTTATGAATGGTTAAAGGCAATCTACTATGGTGAAAAGGAAACCTCTAAGAATGATTTAGAGATGGATTATCAGGTATATTTAGCGGATTTGATGAAGTCGGGAAAGATAGACCAGAAACAATATGATGCGTTACAGAACAACCGGGAGAAAATGGTAGAATTTGAAATCAAGAATATGTTCACTTCTTGTAACAAGCTTACCTATGGCAAGATTACAACATTTACTCCGATATTATGTAAGCATGATTTGATTAATTCCATAGACAAAATGTTATTGACTGCAGAACGGTTAGAAATCGCTTTGAATGAGGTGCGAAAGGTAGACTACTCCGTATTCTATCGCGAGGTTATGTTTTCAGATGTGGAGAAGGGTATCAACTGTGAGCGTATTATGAAAGAAATTTTACCTGATATTATATTGATGCCAAATGCAGGCACGAGAGTTGCGATGTGGCAAGAGATATCTGGAATTCGCAGCAATACACCTGGACGTTTTATGTTCCCAATTTTTACGGCGATGGATTTGGATGACTTGATGTTAGAGGTTGTTGGACGTTTCCGTTGGGAGATGTGTCGTAGATTAGAGGGTGTGCGTTGGAATGATGTAAGAGAACATTCGTTAACAGCAGAATATTGTACGTATCTTCAGTTCTATCGTAAGAACCGTGATTTGTCTGCGGAGGCAAAAGAGAAGATTAAGGGTGCACTGGTTCGTGCAAAGAATAACTTCCGTGAAGTATTCGTGCGAGATTATGTTAACTGGATGAAGTTTGAGTCTAAGGGAAGCTTCCGTCTTAACAAAGTAACCAGAGATATCCTGACTATGCATTGTCCATTTGTGAAGTCTATACGAAGTGAGCTTTCGGCAAATCCAATCTATCAAAGCACAATTGCATTGTTTGAAGGGGAGACCGCAAAAAAACTACAGCGTTTCAATGGAGTATATGATAAGTATGAAAAGGCTGGTGGAGTGATTACAGCAGAATTGAAAGAGAATCTGATGTTTTATCAGATGTAGGTGAGAATGAATGTGGTATACATAATGTGTATACATAATTGATTGACATAATGCAAGGAGAAGGACAGATGGAAATATATATCGTACGTCATGGACAGACTGTATGGAATGCAAGCAACCTTCTGCAAGGGAATGCAGATATTGAATTGAATGAAAAAGGTCGGGCTTTGGCAGGAGAGACGGGAGCAAATTTAGAGAATGTATCCTTTGATAAAATCTATAGTTCTCCATTGGTTCGAGCTTATGAAACAGCTTGCTTGATTCGAGGTCATAGAAATATTCCGATTATTCGTGATGAACGATTGAAGGAATTGAATTTTGGTGTGAATGAGGGAAAGAATTTCAAAGAGTTGTTAGCAGATACCAGTGATCCGTTTCACTATTTCTTTGAACGTCCTGAATTGTATCGTGCACCAGAACGTGGTGAAACCTTTGAACATATCTGTGAACGTGGTGCGGAATTTATGAAAGAGGTAATTGAACCGCAAAGAGATGAATTAGAGCGTATCATGATAGTTGCACATGGCGCCATGAATAAAGCCATTATGTGTCATGTGAAGCAGCATGGAATTGAGGAGTATTGGTCTGGTGGATTACAGAGGAATTGTGGTGTGATAATTGTGAGATTGGATGAGACGGGGTATCACGTGGTGGATGAGACAAAGGTGTTCTATGAGTTTCGTTGAGCGTGAATGGATAAGACTGGCAAAAAGAGGAGCTATTATGAAGGTTGAATAATAATGGGATAAAGGAAGACCGCTGATATCGAGGTTTTGGTATCAGCGGTCTTTTTGCACTTTATAAATGTGAGCGTTTACTCCGACTTAACTTCCTTCCACAAATCGTTGTACATTCTATCTGCATCTTCCCCTAGGTAACGGAAGGTTTCCAGATTTTCATACTTTGATAAATCTGGGAATGCAATCTCACTGTTACGAATGGCTTCGTCTTCAATGAGCGCACGACCTTCTACGTTAGGTGTCGAGTAGGTAATATATTCAAAGTTGATTAACGCAATGTCCGGACGACAGAGGAAGTTGATGAATGCTTCCGCATTTTCCTTGTTAGGCGCATCCTTCAAAATGCACCATGAATCAATCCACACATTCGTTCCTTCCTTTGGAATGACATATTCCAAATCTGGATTTTCCTGCTGTGTATAGATAGCTTCGCCGGAATAAATGACTCCAATAGCAGCTTCATTACCAATCATCTTATCCCGCACCTGGTCTACCACGTAAGCCTGCGTTAATGGCTTTTGCGCAATCAATTCTTCCTTCGCCTCTTCCAACTCCTCTGGGTTGGTAGAGTTCATAGAGTATCCCAATCTCTTAAGAGAAACCATAAATGCATCTCTTACAGAATCCTGCATCAAAATGTTGTCCTTATAGCGTTCATCCCAAAGTACATCCCAGGAGTCGATTGGCTCATCTACCATAGTCTTGTTGTAGAGGATACCAACGGTTCCTACACAATAAGGAACACTGTATTTGTTCTCTGGATCAAATTCCTGAGACTGGATCATGTAATTCTCATCAATATGCTTGATATTTGGTACATTGTCAAAATTAATCTCAGCCAATAAATCATTCTCTATCATTTTCTGAATTGTGTAATCAGAAGGACATACAATGTCGTATTCTGCGGCACCATTTGCTACCTTTGGATACATAGTCTCGTTGGTTTCGTATTCATCATAGATAACCTCGATTCCAGTCTCTTCTGTAAACATTTCCAATACAACAGGGTCAATGTATTCACCCCAGTTGTAGACAATAACCTGCTCAGTACCACCGCTTTTCTGGTAGAGCTGGATACAACCGATTACAAGAGCGATACTTGCAAGTACAGCAACACATCGTTTCATCCATTTTTTTGTGCGACGGCTGAAGCGAGATTTCTTTAAAATACCATTTTTTGCAGCCTCACGTTCCTTTGTAGCTTGTTTTTCTCTCTGTGCAGGTGCAATGTTCACAATCAGTAACAGTACGAATACTGTTAAGAAAATGATCGTAGATAGAGCGTACATTTCCGGTTTGATTCCCTTTCGAACCTCTGTATATATTTTTGTAGAAAGAGTATCTACACCAGCACCCTTTGTAAAGTGTGTAATAATAAAGTCATCCAAGGACATAGTAAATGCCATTAGGAATCCGGAAAGAATTCCAGGCATAATCTCTGGCATAATTACCTTGAAAAATGCGTAGATTGGTGACGCACCCAAATCGAGTGCTGCTTCATAGGTGTTTGGATTTAGTTGTCTAAACTTTGGCATTACATTCAAAATTACATATGGAATGTTAAATGTGATGTGTGCCAGCAATATGGTTTCCATTCCAAACTTTACACCGAAGCTGATAAACAATAGCATTAACGAAATACCAGTTACGATATCTGCATTTAACATTGGAATATTGTTCACAGCGAGTAAGGTGTTACGGGTACGGCTTTTCATATTATAAAGAGCGATACAAGTAACAGTTCCGATAATCGTTGCAACGATAGAAGACACAATGGCAATAAACAAAGTATTGTAAAGTGCCTGCATAATCGCGTCATTTTCGAACAGTGCGGAGTACCATTCGGTTGTGAAACCGCCCCATTTAGAACGGGTCTTACTTTGGTTAAAGGAAAGTACCATCAAGGTTACAATCGGAGCATAGAGAAATACAAAAATGATAGCCACATAAAAACGCTCAATAAATCTTTTCATTTAGAACATTCCTCCTTCCCCGTCTTTATCAAAGATGGACGATAGAATCATACTGATTACAATGAATAGCATCATAACCGTTGAAAGTCCGCTTCCCAAGTGCCAGTTACTTGCCTGAGTGAATTCCTGTTCAATTACGTTACCAATTAACAAGATTTTGCTTCCACCAAGTAAGTTGGAAATAACGAAGGTGGTAAGGGCTGGAATGAAAACCATAGTAATTCCACTGATTACACCTGGAAGTGTAAGAGGGAAAATAACTTTCGTAAAGGTTTGAACACCATTCGCACCTAGGTCTCTTGCTGCGTTGATAACATCTTTATCTAATTTGATAATGGCGTTGTAAATTGGCAACACCATAAATGGCAAAAAGTTATATACCATACCAAGTACGATGGCATAAGGTGTATTGATAATATTCAAAGCTGGTAAATGCAGAAAAGACAGAATAGAGTTAATAACCCCTGACTTTTCCAATAATGTCTGCCATGCTAAGGTACGAAGCAAAAAGTTCATCCACATTGGCAGGATAAATATCAATACAATAAAGCTATTCTGATTTACCCCAAGTCTTGAGAGTATCATAGCGAGAGGGTAAGCCAGCACCAGACAGATAACAGTAGCAATCAGAGATAACGCGATGGAAATTCCTAATGCTTTTAGGTGTTCTGGCTCGCTGATTGCCAAAATGTTGTCCCATGTGAAACCGCCTTCACTATCCACAAATCCGTAGTACAAAATCATGAACAGTGGAATGATAATGAAAATGATGGACCACACTGTAAAAGGCATTGCAAGCCATTTGCTGTGCTTATTCTTCAATGTAGGCTACCTCCTCATCCTCAGATTCCGGCTTATGCATAATCTGAATATTAAACGGGTCTACGCTGATTCCGACCTTTTCCCCTACAGGGTGCATAACAGTGGAATGTACCAACCATTCAAATCCGCCAGCCATAACTTCCATCTCATAGTGAACGCCCTTGAAGATTATATGGGTCACTTCACCTTGGATGGTTCCCTCTTCGGGTTTACATAATACGACATCTTCCGGTCGGATTACAACGTCTACTGGGGTGTTGTTACCAAAGCCTTCGTCAACACATTGCCATTTGGTATCTAAGAAGGATACGAGGCGATCCTCTATCATCAATGCATCAATAATATTACTGTCACCGATAAAGTCTGCAACGAAAGCATTTTCCGGTTCATTGTAAATGTCTTCCGGAGTACCAATCTGCTGTATGTAACCCTGGTTCATAACGACAATGGTATCGCTCATGGTAAGCGCTTCCTCCTGGTCGTGAGTTACATAGATAAATGTAATACCTAGCTCATTTTTTAATCGAATCAATTCGTACTGCATATCCTGGCGAAGCTTCAAATCCAGTGCCCCAAGTGGCTCATCTAATAAAAGGATTTTTGGTTCATTTACAATAGCACGGGCGATAGCGATACGCTGCTGTTGACCACCACTTAATGAATCTGGCTTACGATTCTCATAGCCATCTAAGTTCACAAGCTTCAAGGCATATTTAATCTTGTCATCAATATAAGCCTTGCTCTTGTCCTTTAACTTCAAGCCAAATGCAATATTTTCCGCAATGGTCATATGTGTGAACAATGCGTATTTTTGGAATACGGTATTTAATTGTCTTTTGTTTGGTGGAAGGTTCGTAATGTCCTTTCCGTCTAGCATAATCTGTCCCACATCTGGCTGCTCAAAGCCTCCGATTAGTCGAAGAGTGGTAGTTTTACCACATCCAGAAGGTCCAAGTAATGTTAAGAACTCATTTTCTCTGATGTATAAGTTTAAGTCATCCAGTACAACGTGGTCGCCGTAGGATTTTGTAATGTTCACTAAATCAATTAATTTGTTTGGCATAACCCAAAGTCCTCCTTAATATATGCTAAAATGTATTTTGTGTTATGTAAACCGGTTGTGAGAAGTAGATAAATGATGTATAATCAATGCACTACGCTCAAATGGTATTATGTAAACTATACGCTTGATGCTTAGAAGCTTGGCGGACTAGAAACCCATATAAGCGTTGCGCCCTGTTTGCCGGCCTCTAAATAATGCTTGCCAGAAGGGGTAAAGTAAAAGGATTCCCCTTTCTTTGCTTTGTGACAGGTGTTACCAATATGTATCTTAATGCTGCCACTTAACACATATCCAAATTCTTCGCCTTCGTGCGGCAAATCAGGATAAGTGGAACCGTTGGGTGCCAATGTCAAACGGATTGGCTCCATTTCGTTTTTTTGGGCATTCGGAATAATCCATTCAATTACATTTCCAAGCTCCTCGTCCTTCTTTTCGAAGTAATCCTCTTTTGAAAATACGATTTGTTCATCCTCTTCATCGTTGAAAAAGTCTTTTAGATTAGTACCTAAACACTGTAAGATGTCGACCAACGTAGCAATGGATGGAGAGGTTAAGTTTCTCTCTAACTGGGAAATGAATCCCTTTGACAATTCTGCCCGGTCTGCCAGCTCTTCCTGTGTCAGGTTCTTGGCGACTCGAAGGGTTTTGATTTTATAACCGATATTCATAATGTTCTCCTTCCCTGAAAACTTCAGAAAATCAATATTTTTTATTAATGAAAAAGGTTTGTTATTCGCAACTGTGATTTCAATAAACTTAAACTTCAAGTTTACTTTTACTAAACAAACAACAAGAATATTATACACATTACTTATATGAAGTCAATACTAAACTTTGAGATTAGTAAAAGTAAATTTCTTGTCTCTCAATAATTATTGAAAATGTTGAAAAAAGTGGGAAAGATAAAAGAAATCGTGTATAATGTATTTAGTGTCAAAAAAGGAGAGGTACTATGGGATTATTAGATGCAGATACAATTGAGGATTTGATGAGAAGTTCTAGTCTTTCAAAAGGAATAGAGAGAACAATGGAGCGTATGATTAATGAGCTGGAATTAGATAGTATTTATATTGTGCGTTATGATGAAGACTTGATGCAGCCAGAGATTATGTTTGATTGGGAGAGTATGGAGAAGAAACATGCTGTGGAGTTTGGAACATATTTCATAACAGTGGATGACCATTGTCATTTTGATGAGAGTGATTTATTTGTTGCAAGAGCAACGACAGTTCTTCCACCGGATGAAAAAGTGCTGTATCAGACAGCGGGATATGAGGCTGTGGCTGAATTTCAGATGAAGAATCACGGTAATGTGATTGGCTACATATTGCTTGGTTGGAATCGTATCAAGGAGCTTACGGATGAGGAAGAAAGAGAGCTTCATGTTTTGTTGAAGCTTATGAATGAGGTTTTGATTCGACAGTTTAATAAAGAAGTATTGGGAGAGAGCGATTGGAGAATTTCCAAGCTTGCAAGCAAAGCAACGAAAACGATGATTTATATGGTGGATGAGAATCATAGAATTCATTATCTTAACCAGTATGCAAAGGAAGAGTATCCGAATATTAAGATGGGTGATACCTGTTACCAATCCTTTCGAGGTGAGGAAACTCCTTGTAGAGATTGTCCGTTTTTTATGTTGGAAGAGGAAGAGTATTTAGATAATGTTATGTACCTTCCGTATTTGGAAGATAGCTTTCGTATTTGTGCTACAAAGGTAAAAACTTCGGACAAAGGTGATGCCTGTTTTATGGCTATGCAGCGGATGGGAAATCTACAACCGGCGGACAATCGTAATTCGGCTGGAAAGAAGTTTATTTTTGCATTACACCATTTATATAAGGATATCATTGCGGTAGAGATAAGAAGAGATACTTTTTATAATTTGTTGGAGAAGAAAGCGGATAACAAACATTCTTATAGTATGGAATTTGTGTTGAAGTGGCTCACGAAGGTGCATTTAGATGATAAGCAGAAGTTTTTAGAGTGCTTTGATATCAATTTTTTACAGAGTGCTTATGAAAGTGGCATTACACAAAAAGAGATTGATTTTCGCTATCGAACCCATGAGGGAAGCTATCATTGTATGAATGGAAGAATATTGTTTGAACACAACACGAATAAGGAAGTAACCGTATATGTGTTGTTTCAGGATGTGGAAGCGGTTCGTAGTTTGCAGATTGAGGATGAAAAGCAGCTTCGCGAGTCGCTGATGGCAGCCCGTTCTGCCGCAGAATTAAAAGGGCAGGTATTGGCGAATATTTCGCATGAGATTCGTACGCCCATGAGCGGTATTATTAGTATGTCAAGTGTGGCAAAACAGGTTTATCAGGACGAGAAGAGATTGTTGGAATGTCTTTCTAACATTGATCATTATGCGGAGCATATGATGCAGGTTATGGATTCCTTGCTTGACACCGTTAAGGTAGATCAGGATTCCATTACGATTGCGAAGCAAGCATTCCAGCTAGAGAGCTTTTTAAATCGAATTGATATTGCAATTAGAGAGCGAATTGAGAAGAAGAATGTACAGTTTGATATTGATATACAAAGCCAGTTCAAGCATTTACTAGGAGATGAGGTGCGTTTGCAACAGGCGATGTTGACATTACTTAACAATGCGATTTCCTACACGCCGATTTCGGGCTCGATTCGTCTTACAGCAAAGCAAATTGCAGCGGACCACAAAATAGTATACATCCGATTTATGCTTGATGATACTGGAAATGGTTTGACCGACAGAATGAAGGAAAGCATTTTTGGTTTTTCTCACAATTCGGATAATGGAATCATTGATGAGCAACATTTTGATTTGTCTTTGGCATCACGAATTATCCAGTTGATGGGTGGACAAATTGGTGTGGATGTCAATGCTTCTGGTACACATTTATACTTTACAATTCCGTTTGAATTGCAGGATGTTGCAAAGGAGAATAAACCAACCAAACGCAAATCGAATAAGGCAGTGGGGGACTTTATTGGAAAACGTATTTTAATAGCAGAGGATAGCGATATGGCATTAGATGCACTACGTGCAGTGTTAGAAGTGGTAGGATTTGATGTGGATACAGCGGAGAATGGTAGAAAAGCGGTTATTCAGTTCATTTCACAACCAGCATTTACTTATGATGCAGTATTGATGGATGTGCATATGCCGTATATGGATGGTAGAGAGGCGACTAGATGTATTCGTATTTCAGGTAAAGAGGATGGCGAAAGTATTCCGATTATTGGGTTGATGGCAAACACCTATGAAGAAGATATTGAGGAATCTTTACAGGCAGGTATGCAGGCACACTTGGGAAAACCAGTGGATGTGGATACTTTGTATAAGGTTTTAAGAAATCTGATACCTGAAAATGAGGTAGAAGAATTAGAAGAATAACAGTGATGAATAAAGTGCTCGATATTCACATTCATTTATTAGTTGAATATACTATCAGGGAAAAGTGTTTAGGAGCTAATAATGAAAGCAACAATAAAGCGTATTGTAGCGGGATGTTTGTCCTTGGCTATGATGATGAGCATGTGCGTTGGTTGTGGAGAGAAGAAGAGTGAACTTACCAAGGTTACACTCAATGAGGTTGCGCACTCCATCTTCTATGCACCACAGTATGTAGCGATTGAGATGGGATATTTTGAAGAGGAAGGAATTGACCTTGAGTTAGTAACGGGTTTTGGTGCCGATAAAACTATGACCGCAGTAGTTGCCGGCGAAGCAGATATCGGATTTATGGGTGCAGAATCTTCCGTTTATCTCTATGCAGAGGGAGCTGATAATTATGCAGTCAACTTTGCACAGCTTACACAAAGAGCTGGGAATTTCCTTGTTTCTAGAGAGCCAATTGAAAACTTTACCTGGGATATGTTAAAAGGACAGGATGTACTCGGTGGAAGAAAGGGTGGTATGCCCGAGATGGTATTTGAGTATGTTCTGAAAATGAATGGTATCGATCCGGCTAAGGATGTGAATATCAATCAGAGTATTGATTTTGGTAGCACAGCGGCAGCATTTTCCGGTGGTCAGGGAGCGTACACGGTAGAATTTGAACCTTCTGCTACTGCATTGGAATTGGAAGGGGAAGGTTACGTTGTTGCATCTCTTGGTGTTGATTCTGGATATGTGCCATATACTTCTTACTGTGTGACAAAGGAGTATTTGGAGGAGAACGAAGATATCATCCAGAAGTTTACCAATGCATTGCAAAAAGGAATGGAATATGTGAATACGCATACTCCTGCAGAAATTGCAAAGGTCATTGCACCACAGTTTGAAGAGACCGATGTGGAGACAATTGAGATTATTGTAAAGAGATATCATGAGCAGGATACATGGAAAAATGATTTGATTTTTGAAGAGGAAAGCTTTGATTTATTGCAAAATATTCTATCGGATGCAGGTGAGTTGGAGGAAAAGGTTCCTTATGAGCAATTAGTAGACACTCAGTTTGCAAAGACAGCAGCAGAAAAATAATATAATATTTTTATGGAAGGATATCCGAAAGGGTATCCTTTTATTATGGGAAAAATATATTGAATACTTGTCTTGTACAAACCTGTTGGAAAATTGCTTTGCTTGAAAACGTCACAAACTGAAAGAATCCGGCATATTATGTAATATATCAAAATAATAAGGAGAACATTAGTGGAAGGTTATTGTAATATGAATCGTTGCACAAACATGCAACATTCCAATCGGATGATGCAATCCCATAACAGATGTGATGTTGCTAACAATTCCTGTAGACAAAATGACTCAACTGCTAATTCGTGTAGACGAAATGATGCAGTTGTAAATCGATGCAGAAGAGAAGATAAAATGGAAGAGTGCTGTGAAAGAGGAAATAGAATGGAGCAGTGCTGTGAAAGAGAAGACAGAGGAAGAAATAATAGAAACGTAGAAGTGGAATGTGTATGCAGGGTAACAGAGAATTGTCATAGAAAAGACAAAATGGAGACACTTGGTTGTGAGTTTCCTGTTGTTATGGCGTATGTTCCATGGCAGCAATGGGGAGACCGGTACGAGGCAGAATGTGGTCTGATGCAGGGCACCATTTTTAAGGATTTGAACTATATCTTTTGTGGAGAGAGGTGCTAGCTATGGAGAATATGTGTAAAGAAGAATTGATGAAATTGATACAGAGTACCAATTTTGCGGTAATCGAATTAGGCTTGTATTTGGATACTCACCCAGATTGTAGTTGTGGTTTGAGACAATATCACAGCTATAAAAAAACCTTGAAGGAAGCAGTTGCAGTATACGAGAAAAAATTCGGACCTATCACAATGTATGGTGTGAAGTGTGATGACAATTGGACTTGGGTCAATGAACCATGGCCATGGCAGAAAGGATGTGATTGTTAATGTGGACTTATTCAAAAATGCTGGAATTTCCAGTTAACATTAAAACAACGAACCCGAAATTAGCAACGGCAATTATGAGCCAGTTAGGTGGTCCGGACGGTGAGAAGGGTGCATCGACGAGATATTTGTCACAGCGTTATGCTATGCCGGATAAGCGAGTGGTTGGAGTCTTAACGGATATCGGTACAGAAGAACTTAACCATGAAGAGATGGTGGCAGCTATTATCACTCAGCTTACAAAGAATCTTTCTATCTCAGAAATTGAAAATTCAGGCTTCTATCAGTATTATGTGGATCATACAATTGGTATCTGGCCACAGGCAGCTAGTGGTGTACCATTTTCTACAGCCACCTTGCAGTCAACTGGTGACCCGATTGCAGACATTCACGAGGATTTGGCGGCAGAGCAGAAGGCTCGCATAACCTATGACAATATCTTGCGACTTTGCAAGGATGAACCAGATGTGTATGAGGCAATCAAATTCCTTCGTGCCAGAGAGATGGTACACTACCAGAGATTTGGAGAGAGCCTGCGCTTGATTCAGGAGGGATTGGACGCAAAGAACTTCTATGCATTTAATCCTGCTTTTGACAAGAAGGCAACCTGTTTAAAATAAGGGGAAACGTAGATTAATATCATGTGAATAAATGCGATGAGTTGAATCGCGCATATATTTAATATCCATATTTTTGGTGAAAAAAGTTGAAACCGAAGATATGGATATTTACATATTGTTTTGGTGCTATATTCCTTGAAGTTTTAGGGGGGATTTGTTATACTAAGTCTATACGTGGACATTTGTTACAAAAGGAGCAAATGTAATTTTTTTATAATATGGGAGGATGTCCTCAATGAAGAATAATGGATTAATGATGCAGTATTTTGAGTGGTATATGGATGCAGACCATAGCCTTTGGAAGAAGATTGCACAAGAGGCTTCTAAGCTCAAGACATTAGGTGTGACTGCACTTTGGTTACCACCGGCTTATAAGGGTGCTGCTGGAGATAAAGATGTTGGATATGGTGTGTATGACCTGTATGATTTGGGAGAGTTTAATCAGAAGGGAAGCGTTCCAACAAAGTATGGAACGAAGAAAGAATATATTGAGATGATTCAGGCTGTTCAGAAAAAAGGAATTGATATCTATGCAGATGTGGTGTTGAATCATAAAATGGGAGCCGATGAGACAGAGCAGATTATGGCAGAGGAGTTTAATGCTTGTAGCCGTAATCAGATGGTCGGTGATGCGAAGACAATACTTGGTTGGACAAAGTATACCTTCCCTGGACGTAAGGGCAAGTATTCTGACTTTACTTGGAATTGGACGCATTTTGATGGTATTGATTGGGATCAGCAGACTACAAGAAATGCAATCTATCGTTTTGTAGGTAAGACGTGGGAGCAGGCAGTTGACTGTGAGAATGGCAATTATGATTATTTGATGGGTGCCGATTTGGATGTGGACAATCAGGAGGTAAGGGACGAGCTTTACAAATGGGGTCAGTGGTATTTGAAGATGACAGGTGTACACGGTTTTCGTTTGGATGCGATTAAGCATATCGGACATTATTTCTATAGAGATTGGATTCCTGCTATGCGTGAAGCCTGTGGCAGAGATTTGTTCTGTGTAGGTGAATACTGGCATTGGGATGTGAACCAGCTAGATCGCTATCTTGCAAATGTGAATTACGAGATGAGTTTGTTTGATGTACCATTACATATGCATTTACACGATGCTTCTAAGGCACAGGGTAATTATAATATGGCAACAATCTTGAATGACACTTTGGTAAGTCGTCATCCGATGTGTGCGGTTACCTTTGTCGATAATCACGATACACAGCCAGGACAAGCGTTACAGTCATGGGTGGAGGATTGGTTTAAGCCTCATGCGTATGCGCTTACAATGCTTCGTCAAGATGGATATCCATGTGTGTTCTATGGAGATTACTATGGAATACCACATGACAATATTGCTTCAAAGAAGACAATGCTTAACAAGATGATGAAGCTTCGCAAGCGTCTTGCCTATGGTTCACAGCATGATTATTTTGATGATTACAATGTGATTGGCTGGACTAGAGAGGGCGATGCAGAACATAAGAATTCTGGTATGGCAGTCATTATGTCTGACAGTACAGGTGGAAGCAAGCGTATGTATGTTGGCAAGCAGTTTGCAGGTCAATTTTTCAAAGATGCGTTAGGCAATGCCAAGTACAATGTGAAGATTGATGATGAGGGATGTGGAGAATTCTACGTGAATCGTGAATCTGTATCAGTTTGGATTAGTGAGGCAGTGAAGTTATAATCGTTGTAAAGGCAGTACGATGATTTAGGTTAGAGTATGATTAGCTGATAGTGAAAAAGAATGCTATTGTGTGAGAGACGTTTTCTTGTGCAATAGCATTTTTTGCTTGCACAAACAGAGTATCTATATTATAATAAAAACACTTTAGCACGGTAAAATTTTACAGTGTGAATGTGGTGGGATTACATATACTTTAGATGGTATATGTATGATTAGGTTAATAAAATACAGAATATATATGGAGAGTATTATTTATGGGAAAAAGTGTTAGAACAAAAGCTGTTAGTGAATTATTTGAGGCGATTTTGACCTTGAGAGAAGAGGAAGAATGTTTTAACTTCTTTGAAGATGTATGTACTGTAAATGAATTGTTATCCTTAGCACAGCGATTTGAAGTTGCGAAGATGCTGAAGGAAGGAAAAACTTACATGGAGGTTGCGGAACAGACCGGCGCTTCAACTGCAACGATATCAAGAGTGAATCGCTCATTGAATTATGGAAAAGACGGATACGAGATGGTATTCGCTCGAATGAAGGAAAATAGGGAAAAGCAGTAATTGCTTTTCCCTATTTTTGTGAAGGGCTAGAATCATATCTTAATTATGAGTCCTTGTGCTTTGTGCGATTTTTTGTCTTTTTCTCCTTTTGTTTGATATGCTCCTTTGATTCTTTCAACTCTTCCTTGGTTCGTGGTTTAGTTGCCAATGAATCAATGAGTTTCTCTACCAACTGTTTTTTGGCATAGATATCATAGCTTAATAAGACAATCATAGTAAAAGTTTTTAGATAATCATCTTCTGGATATTGTTGCTTTGCGATTTCGTAGACTTCTGCAACGCTTTCTTGTAATTTTATTCCATAAGACTCTTCCA
>CAYTOQ010000026.1:0-24943 GCA_964439445.1 uncultured Clostridium sp.
TGGTCTTCACCAGCAGGTACGGTAGTTGCCTGGAACGCAGTAATATCTGCCGCCTGACTAATTGGGTATGTATAAAATCCAACAGGAATACCCTTACCCTCACCATCATTCTCACTGTAACCGCGCATCTTAATCTCTGACTTGATGGTTGGGTTACGCTCCAAACGTGCTGTTGTAACTATATTCATATAATAGAAACAAAGCTCGGTAAGCTGTGGAATCTGTGACTGAATCAAAATAGTTGACTTTGCAGGGTCAATACCGCAAGCAAGATAATCCAAAGCCACCTCAATAATGTTTTCACGAATCTTGTCCGGGTTATCTGCGTTATCTGTTAATGCCTGCGCATCCGCAATCATAATATATATCTTGTCATATTCGCCGGAATTCTGTAGTTCTACTCTTCTCTTCAAAGAACCCACATAATGTCCTACGTGTAATCTTCCTGTTGGTCTGTCTCCAGTTAAAATGATTTTCTTTGCCATGATTTATCTCCTTGTTACATTATCTATTATTTTTTATTATACTATAAAATCATTAAACTAGTCAAAATAAAAGACATGATTTAATATAATATAGAAAATTGTTATATAGCACGAAAAAACTACCCTGCGTCTTTCTTCCTCTCCACTAAATCAGTATTAATCCCCTCTAAGTAATGTACTAACGCCCCACCTTCCGGCTTAATAAAATACTTCGGGTCTAATTCCACATATTTGAAATTCTTTGCATGTCCATCCCGTTCGATGCGTTCCACATATTCCTTCAACACGCGAAATGGTAAGTAATAATACTCATTTCTTGCTGTAAAATACACAAGTAGAAAACTCACACCGCCCTGTGCCTCAAAGCGCTCCATAAAGTTCAACTGGTGTTCATGAATATTGCGCATCGGAAAGGTATCTGTATTACATTCCTTGGCATCGAAACAAATTGGAATTCCCTGTACCACACCGATATAGTCAACGGTAGAATCCTTTTCAAAATAAGCAAGCGTAATCTGTCTGGTTGACTGATTAATCTCCACCGGAGTAATCGGTGTTGGAATCTTTTGCACCAAAGCAAGATTCTTCTCCGCATATATTTCATTTGTCATATTAATTAGCTCTTCAAAGGTAGATCCTCGAAGACCTCTGGAATTCCATGTTCCCATTGTGGTTCTCCTATTATATTTCTTAATAGTTAGTACGCTGTATAATCATTCTCTTCTTTTTTGCCCCTTATAAATTGATAGACACCAAGAACAATCACTATAACAAATGCAAAATTATGACTTCCATTGATCTGAGCATCGGAATAAGCTTTGCTTGGATTAGCAGGGTCATAATAAATCGTAACCGTTGAACCTGTACTCAAAGAAGACGCTCCAGAAGAAAATGAGGTAGTATAATCCACACCATTCACTGTGTATTTTACATATGCAGTATATTTGGTTCTTCTTCTCCTGCTACCAGATCCAGTTCTAGTACGCGTTGTCTTTTTATCAACATCTGTCACATAACCTGGTGTTTGTTGTGCCTTGGCTACAAATGCTTTGTATTTCGCTTGGTTTCCAAAAACAACTATAGCCATAACAATGCCAATCACAATTATTAAAATACCACTTGCTTTCTTGTCCTTAATTTTTAACATAATCCCTCTCCTCCATCATAAGTTCATTAATAGTTGTGTCTTTCGTTATATACATTTTCTTCGCCAGACAATTTGATTGTTCATAAAATTCACACCTCATCATCTAACGTGTTATCGAAAATGAATGGAAAGACTACGCATAATACACAAAAAATCTTCTGGTAAGATTGCATGTATTCGCTTTCCTGCAACATTTTTTGAAACCTCTAATTCTTCTGGAAATGTTATCTCATAAGCATGTAACAACTGATGCTTCAATCCAAACTCTTTCTTCGTTACAGCATTCACACTTTTCAGTCCGTATTTGCCATCGCCAATAATCGGATGTCCAACCGAGCGTAAATGCGCACGAATCTGATGTGTTTTACCAGTAATCAGCTTTACCTTTAGCAGGGTAAAATCTATATTCTGAAATCTGCCGTAATCTAACGGCTCATACCTTGTTTCAATAAATGCAGGCTTATCTACCCCATTTTCTTTCGCCTGTTCTAAGGTTTCATAAACAACCACCTGATTATGACTGGCTTTCTTGGTTAAAAAACCTTTAATTGTACTTGCTTCATCTACTTTACCCGAAACAATAGTCAGGTAATATTTATCCAAGGTTCTATCCTTCAATATTCTTGATAACATCTGTGAGCCCTTTAATGACATACCAGCCAATATAATACCACTGGTATTGCGGTCAAGACGGTTGCATACAGACGGCGTAAACAGTGAATCCGCATGTTCTTTACTACAATAATAATCAACAATTCGCTCGTTTAAGGTATAATCATTCGGTTCCGCCTTTTGTGATAACATACCTGCCGGCTTGTTCAAAATGATAATATCATCATCTTCATATAGAATCGGAACATCCTTCAGCACATCTGCCGGCAACTGATTTGCTGACATCTTTCGATTATGCACATGTGAACATTCTGGCACTTCACTCTGTTTCGCAACAACTCTTACAGGATTACCCACCTTATTAAATACTGGCACTTGACCATCTTTGCGAAAATTTGCAATCGTTTCATCCGTCATAAAAATCTGCACAGAATCTCCTGCCTGTAAAACTTCATTACCTGTAGCTTTTCCCTTATTCACTTTAATATTTTTCTTGCGAAGCATTTTGTAGACAAAGCTTTGTGGTGCAGCGTCTAAGTACCTGCCTAAGAATTTATTCAAACGCTGTCCTGCATTTGCTTCATTAATTGTAATTTCCTGCATACAAACCTCTATTTAATAAAAAATCACCAAAGCATCCAAATTATCTATGTGTATCATTCGTCTGCGTTATTCTTATACTTCTTTGCATTTCTTCTCTGGTATCTGTGCTAAAATGATTGCTACAAACATAACTACACACCCTAGAATTTCCAAAGGTTTTATTCGCTCTTTTAATAAAATCATACCGGATAACAGCGCAAATACCGATTCTAAGCTCATAATCATAGATGCAACGGTTGGCTCTGTGTATTTTTGTGCAACAATCTGCAACGTGTACGCAATACCACAGGATAGAATTCCCGCATACAAAATCGGTATTGTACATTGTCGTATCAAATCCCAATCAATCTCTTCAAACAACAGCATACCTGGTATCGAAATCAATCCGCAGACAAATAACTGGATACAGGATATGACAACTCCGTCAATTTTCTGCGATATATGGTCAACAAAGGTTATATGTATCGTAAACGCAAAGGAACAAAGAAGCACTAACACATCTCCCTTATTCACAGTAAAATCCTCACCTACGCACAAAAGATACAGTCCACCGATAGCAAGCGCAACACCAAGCCACACAACCGGTCGAATTTTCTTGCCTAGAAAAATACCAAGCAGCGGGACCAATACAATATACAGCGCAGTGATAAATCCTGCTTTTCCTGCCGTGGTATAGACCATGCCCATCTGTTGCAATGTCGTTCCTGCAAACAGACAGATACCACAAACCAAGCCACAAAAGAAAGTGAACTTTTTAGAAGGTGGATTTTCTACCTTCTCTTTGTTAGCATTGTCATTTTTTCCTAGTTTGCTTTGTATAGACAAATATATCAGTAATGTCACGCCGCCTATTAAGCTTCTAATTCCGTTAAATGTAAGAGGTCCAACATATTCCATTCCGGTACGTTGCGCCACAAAAGCACAGCCCCATATAAATGCTGTAAGAAACAGTAATATATTTCCCTTCATCTGTTTTGACATAAGGCTTCTCCTATGCATGTTTAAATCTTTGTCACAACAATCCAATATCAAATCAATTCTTCTGATAAATCATCTTAAAAACAAGCCATGTGGTAATACTTTGCTTGCAAACCATACCGCCTTCATCGGTAATCCGTAGATGGATAATTCCTTTCCAGCCTTCGCATCTCTTAACGCCTTCGAAACAACTGGTTTCACCTGTGCCATTACTAGTTTTTTTAAAGGCTTTTGTTCTTGTCCTGCATTGGAAATTTCTAAAAATTCTGTATCCACCGGTCCGGGACATACCGCTGTCACAACAATACCGCTACCCCTTAATTCTGCTCTCAAAGCTCTAGTAAAGCTTAGCACAAAAGATTTTGAGGCTGCATAAACCGCAAACTCCTTTTGCGGCATAAATGCTGACGCAGATGCAACCTGAAGTATATTTGATTTTTTTGCCATGTAGGGCAAAACCATATGTGTAATTGCGACCATCGCCTTGACATTTACATTTACCATATTGACTGCTTCGTCCTGTGTAATTGCATCAAATCTTCCGGAACGTCCAACACCGGCCGCATTTATCAATAAACGCACCTCCGGCTGTTCCAATTGAATCGTATTTTTTAATATGCATAAATCTTCTCTCTTACAAATATCAATTGCAAAAATACGTGCTTTAATATTTTCCAAAGATGCTTGTAATTCGTGCAAACGTTCTTTACGTCTTGCAATTAACCAAATTTCATCCACAGTCCGTAAGCATTGATCCAATTGTATTACAAACTCTTGCCCCATTCCGGAGGAGGCACCGGTAACGATCACGATTTTCTTTCCCATATTTCACCAATCCGTTTCATTCTACCACTTAATGTATTACATCCATCTCCAGCCAGGAAGATATTTATTCTTCATGGTTCCTCGATTCAGCTTACCAAAGCCAAGAGGATAATCCATCACACAAATCAGGCACAATCCGTCTTTCACCTGTTTTTCTTCCTCTTCTGTAAGCTCTATCGTCTCACCTTTAAGGTACTTGATGACTCGTTCATCCTCCACCCTCAACTTAACAACGTTTAGATAGTCGGATGCTTTCAAAAACATCGCTAAAGACTGGCTTGGTTCAAAGCGATTCTTTTTCATATCCCCCATATAAAGTCCACAACGTAAGATGCGAAGACCTTTCACAAATGGCATTTGCTTTGGAATGTAAAATACCCTTTCCTTTTGCACATCAAATCTTGTCATATCAAATGGGTATTGTAAAGACTTAATAAATTCCTCAGCCTCTTTACTTAGTTTTTCTTTCGAAAAAACGTAATCTGACACAGGTGCTGCAATCGGGGTATCCAAATTCACTTCTTTTTTTACCATAGCAACAAAGTGACCTTCCCCCTCGATTCGATGTGGCCATAGTCTTCTACACTTGATAAGTTCTTCGTTACCTGTATTCCCCCATTCAGGGTGTCCCACATCAAACCCTTCAATCATCGGAAGCTCAACAATTTGTAATGAATCATCTAACGACAATAGATATTCGATGGACTGTTCATTTTCTTCTTTCGAAAAGGTACAAGTAGAATATATTATGGTACCGCCCGGTTTTAACATGGTTACAGCTTCTTTTAAAATGGAATGCTGTAAGCCAACAAACAATTCTACTCCATTGCTCTCCCATGCCTTTGTCATATTCGCTTGCTTGCGAAACATTCCTTCTCCAGAACATGGTGCATCAATCAATATCTTGTCAAAAAAGGAAGGAAAACGCTTCGCAAGTTCGTTTGGTGGTTCGCTGGTTACTAATGCATTACCTACACCGAATACTTCGATATTTTTAAGCAAGGCTTTTGCTCTTGAATTACTGATATCATTGGTCACTAAAAGACCTGTTCCGTTCAATTTTGCCGCTAACTCTGTGGACTTACCACCCGGAGCCGCACAGAGATCTAATACCACATCACCTTCTTCGATTGGTAATAAGCTAGCAGTTGTCATAGCCGAAGGCTCTTGGATGTAGTATAAACCCGCAAAATAAAATGGATGCTTTGCTGGTTTTTCTGTTTTTTCATAATAAAATCCGTTTGAACACCATGGAACCGATTTTAATTTGTAAGGAGAAATTTCAAGAAATTCATCCACTGAAATTTTAGAGGTATTCACTCTTAGTCCCTGATGTGCTTCACACTCAAAAGAGGCCAGATAATTTTCATAATCTGGCCCTAACATCTCTTTCATTTTCTGTTCAAATGCAACTGGTAATTCCATATTGTCCTCCGCAGTAAATCAAAGTATATGCTTTCAAAAACGATTGTACTTATATATAGTACTAATTTCTACATCAACGATTGCGCTTTATAACCTTCCGAAATGATATCAAGCTGCTTTGAAAAACGCTCTAATTGTTCAAAATCCTCTGACTGATATACTTTGTAAAATTCATCCTGAATCTTAAGAACTTCTCGTTTGTTTGCAACCTTGTATAGATTCTGAATATTAATCAAAATATCAGAAACAATAGTTGCTTTAATCTGAAAGATGTTTTGTGCATCCATAATCTCGTCACGAACAGCACCCATCTCTTCATCTAATACAATAATTGCATCAGATGCTTTTAAAAGTTTTTCCTTGATATGGGCAGGCATATTCCCCTTATATTTGTACTGAAGGGAGTGCTCAATTGTTGCCCAGAAATTCATAGCAAGGGTTCGAATCTGAATCTCTGCTTGAATTCGTTTTGTTCCATCCAAGGTATATACATCATAATAGATAATCATATGATAGCTACGGTAACCACTATCTTTCATATTATTTATGTAGTCTTTTTCCGTTACCACTTCCATATCAGTACGTTTATGTATAATTTCAACTACTTTTTCGATATCTTCTACAAACTGGCACATAATACGAATTCCAGCCATATCCGATATACGGTCATCAATTTCTTCAATTGCAATATTTTTCTTTTGCATTTTATCCAAAATACTGGATATCTTCTTCACACGACCGGCAACCTGTTCAATCGGTGAATATAGTCCCGCATTACGATATTCCTCAATTATATGATTAAATTTTACAACCAACTCATCTACCGCCAACCTATATGGGTCAAGTATCTCACGCCAAAGTTGAATTTCCATATTATTGTCACCTCATCCTTTTTTACTATATGTTTTTATCTTTCGCTTTCCATAATTATCTTTAATCCAAGTCAACTCGTAAATCTTCTCCATTACTTATACACAGTTGTAGCTATTATATCATGAACATATAAAAAATAAAAGAAATACTCCTAATTAATTTCTGACAAATATTGATATGGATTGATTGTTTTTTCGTTTCCTTCTTCATTTTCGACATATATCCCAAAATGAAGATGAACCAGAAATTTCCCTTTGGTGCCTTCCTCACCTTCACCCGAATTACCCATAAATCCTAGAAACTCACCCGCATTTATCTCTTTTCCGACAAAAAGACCAGGGGAATATGAATCTAAATGCGCATAATAATAATACAAACCATTCTCTGATGTTATGCCGACCCGATACCCACCAAGATATAACCAACCAAGGTTTGTTATTATCCCGTCCGTCGCACTAACAACCGCTATTTCTCCTGGTATATTCGTTTTGGACATTATATCACATCCCTCGTGTCCGCCGTTTTCGCGCTGTGCGCCATATGTATCTGTATAATATATTTTTTCCCTATCCTTAAGTGAGATAGGAAATTTTTTTAAATCTTTTCTAATTATTGTTTCAATTTTCATCTTATATTCATTCTGCGTAGTTAGTAGTTCGATTCTTTTTTTGATGCTATTCTCAATTCCTGATATCAAAAGCGTTTCAAAGAAAATAATACATAGTATTATTGCAATTCTTGGACGATACATAAAAAACCTCCCATATAGTATATGAGAGATTTTTTTAAGAAAGAACAGAACCATTTATTTTGAAAGCTCATACTCTATTCTTCTGATTATGTAATTTGCATTTTCATATATATCTAATGCATCCACACCATTGCAGTAGGTTCCGTTTGCATACAAAATATTACCCGCTATCATAGTCATAATAACATTGTCTATACTTCCGCTATACACAAGGTTATTTACTAAATGATGCATTGGCTGCATATTAGGCTTTAACAAATCAATCAATATAAGATCTGCCTGTTTTCCTTCCGCAATACAATCACAATCATCCAAACCTAATAAATGGGCGCCATTTACTGTGGCCATTTGCAAAATCTGATACGGTTCTACAACTGCTGCGTTCTGATATCGAATCTTTTGAAGAGTAGTTGCTAAATACATCTCTTTAAAGAAATTCAAACTATTGTTGCTGGCAGGTCCATCCGTACCAATCGCTAATAAAATCCCTTTGTCCATATAATCTTTAAGAGGTGCTATTCCGCTTGCGAGTTTCAGATTGGAGGATGGATTTGTTACAACATATATTCCTTTTTTTGACAGAATATCCATATCCTTTTCGGTTGCATATATTACATGATGACCCGCACCGCCATATTCAAATAAGCCCACGTCATTCATTAATTGTATAGGGGTTTTTCCGTGTCGCTGTATACATTGTTGTACCTCTAGCTCCGTTTCACTATTATGCATGTAGACCGGAGTCTGATATTCTTCGCATAGCTTTGCAATCCCTTTCAATAACGTTTTGCAACAACTATATTCGGAGTGAAAACCAAGACGATAATCAACCAAGGAATTATATTGATGGTAGGCCTCATAATCAAATCTTAATGTTTCAAGTGCTGCGTCTACACCATCCTCATCCCCAAACACAGTTCCCGAAATTACAACGCGATATCCCATATCCGTACAAGCTTTGGCAATCATTTCAGGATGAAAATACATTTCAAAACTTGTTGTAATTCCACTCCTTATATATTCCAAAATTGCAAGTTTCATCAATATATAGACATCCTCAGCTTTTAGCTTAGCTTCCGCAGGAAAGATTTTTGTATTCAACCAATCCTGTAATGGTAAGTCATCAGAATAAGAACGTAAAAATGTCATCGGTCCGTGGGCATGACAATTCTTAAATCCAGGCATTAAAAGATTTCCCATACAATCTATCTGTTGATTAAAAGCTTCTTGTTCTACAGTACATTCTCCCCGGATAACCTTTTCAATTTTATCCTCTAAAATCCACACTTCACCGTAAAACCATTCATCATTTTGTTGCAACGTTAATATTCTTGCATTATACAAGCGAATTCTCATAACACCCCTCCTTACCAACTATGTGTATCAAATTCACTTTCTTGTTAAATTAAGTATATATAACAAAATAGGATTTGTTTACATCTTAGAGATAGCAAGCTTTACTAATGCTTGAAATTTGGGGGCAACTTCATCCGCTGCCGCTTTCACCTCTTCGTGCGACAGAGGATTTTCACTAATTCCTGCTGCAAGATTTGAGATAAATGATATTCCGCAAATATTCATTTTCATATGATTTGCTACAATTGCTTCCACGGCTGTACTCATACCTACCGCAGAGGCCCCAAGTGCCTTGCAAAGGCGTATCTCGGCAGGTGTTTCATAACTTGGTCCGGTAAGCTGAATATAGATTCCTTCCCGCATAGTAATTTCTAATTCTTCACTAGAAGATAATATGATTTTTCGAAGCGACTTATCATAAACTTCACTCATATCAGGAAATCTTGTTCCGAAAGCGTCTTCATTTGCTCCTAATAATGGATTAGGTACAAAACACCCAATATGATCTGTGATTAACATCAAATCACCACATTGAAAATCCTCTCCCAAACCTCCAGCCGCATTTGTTAAAAATAACGTTTGCGCACCCAACGCATGCATTAAACGAACCGGAAGCACTACCTCTTCCATAGAATACCCCTCATAATAATGAACACGTCCCTGCATAATCACAACTGGTGTTTTTTCAATATAACCAAATACAAATCTCCCCTTATGTCCTGCAACAGTAGACAAAGGAAATCCGTTGATTTCGGAATAATCAATACTACATACTATATCAATTTGTTCTGCCAAATCACCTAATCCAGACCCCAAAATTAATGCAACTCTTGGTTCGAAGTCCGTCTTAGTTCTAACGCACTCCAAACATTGATTTACCCGATCCAATAAAACTTCCATAAGCGTACCTCCTATATAAAAAGCTTAGCACATACTATTATTATAGCATATACTAAGCTTTCTGTCTTAAATATTATTTACGATTTTCATTATCCCAAAAGTATACAATTACAGGATCTCCAACTTCAAAATTTTCATATAATTTTTCTGCAACATCATAAGGCAGGTTGACGCAACCATGAGAACCACTGTAATAATAAATGCTTCCACCATATACACTTCTCCAGCCTGCTGCATCATGCAGACCATAACCACCGTTAAATTGTAGCCAGAAGGTGACAGGAGACTCATACTCATATTCCATAGTTGTCTCTTTTACTTTTACTTTTTTGCCCTTTTTATTCTTTTTGGTAACAGTTTTTGTTACTTCCTTCTTTTTTCCACGAAGTACTGTTGGGCTCAGCTTGTCCTGTATTTTGTATAAGCCAAGACAAGTACCGTTTCCGTTGGCTTCGCAACCCGAAACACAGTCTCCTTCAACAATTTTCTTTCCGTCTTTATATGCCACCACATACTGTTCAGAAAGATTTACCTCGATATAGGTATCTCCGATATCATTTTCACCTTGAAGTGTATAGCCCTTGTTTTTAAATATCGCTTCCACTGTGGTAGTTTTTTTAGCTTGTAAAGCATTATATAAAGCATTTGCTGTTGCTTCCTGATCCATCTCATATCCAAAAGCTGTACCACTTGCTGTTGCTTTTTTATTATTAAAGGATGTGGTAAAGGTCCGTTCCGTACCAATTGTGTCATATTCCTCAGCTAATTCCTTAACATACTGTTGAACTTTCGTCTTTGAAATAGTATAACTGTCTCCACTCTTCTGTAAAACGGCATCGTATAACTCGATTCCTGGTTCTAATGTCAAATCATCCAACTGAAGCGTAATTACAGCACCAAGATACTCGCTTTTTGCTTCGAATTCCGAATTCAAGGTTTCGTCTGTATCGTAAACCTCAGGTAATTCATAGCATCCTGCATCCTTCAAATTAACATTTGCAACTACTTTAGAAAGACTGTCATTTACTGTTTTCTCAAAGAAATCCATATTAATGGTTGTTCCTAACTCCTCTTTAATAATTGCAAACTTGCCATCCTGTATACCGATATAAGCGTCTTTTGGTGCTGTCATAAGCTTTTTATCAAGCATTTTCATTTCGTCATATACCGTTTCCAATGCTTTTTCGTCCCAGGTGGCTTCTGCTGTAATCGTGTAATCGTGGTGTTCCATAAAATTAACAAACCACAAATAAGCCTGCTGATTTTGCAAACATTCATCAAAATCATCATGTAAGGTTATATTCATAGCAATATCTGTACCAGTTATAGTTGTTTGTTTGCCATCTATAGTCTCTAATGTAAGTACATACTCCTTGTAGAAGCTATCTAATGTTTGTTTTGCTGTATTTATATCCATATTTGAGACGTCGGTTCCGTTAATTGCGACATCTGGATAGAAATAATTTGAGAAATAGACAAAACCAGCAACATATACAATTGCTATCAGTGCTACAACGACGCTAAAGAAAATAACAATACCCTTTTTACTCTTTTTCTCCTTTTTGTCTGTTGTTGTAGCAATACCGGCTTCGGATAGCTTGCCTTCTTGCGCAGCTTTAGCATCTGCTATGCGCTTACTCTGAGTCAACGCTTTTGAAGTCGATTCCTCCTTTTTGTCGGAATTGTCATCTTTTTTCTCTTCCTTTTTGTCAGAATCGCTTTCCTTCTTCTCTTCCTTTTTGTCAGAATCGCTCTCCTTCTTCTCTTCCTTTTTGTCAGAATCGCTTTCCTTCTTCTCTTCCTTTTTGTCGGAATCGCTTTCCTTCTTCTCTTCCTTTTTGTCGGAATCACTTTCCTTCTTTTCGGTGTCTTCAGGAATTTTTTCCACCACTTCTTTTTCCATCATCGCTTTCTTAGTGTCTAACTTATCAAGTGCATTCTTGATATCATCAGATTTCAAAGCTTTCTCTTTTTCTCCAGAAACTTTTTTTGTTTCTTCTGATAAGGATTTCTTGTTGTCGTCCATCATTGTACTCCTATATTTCTAATAATCAGACACTTTGTCTGTATGTAACGTAACCATAACCACTTCTGGTAAATTGTTGACACGAAACTTAAATGTATGATTTCCTAATCCGCCACTTAATACCATATATGCATCCTTTTCTTGAAACAATCCTTTATCGTATTTCGGAAAAAAATGTATCATTGGAGATAAGACTCCACCAAGCCAAGGCAGACGCACCATTCCTCCATGCACATGACCAGAAAATGTCAAATCTGCTCCCCACTCTACATAATCCTTAAAATAATCCGGATTATGCGCCATAAATATATGATATTCCTTTTTGTTGCACTTGCCAAATAACGATTCGATATAATCATTTGGCATCGGGGTTCGAATAAGTCGTTTGTATAGTTTTGTATTCAAGCTCAAACCATATAAATTAAGCGTATCCTTTTGTTTAGTAATAGTATATCTCTCGTCAAACAATAAATGCACATCGGAAGAAATCGTCTCTAAAAACTCCTCCCACATATCACCATAAGTATCTATGTATAAACTTACTCGCAACTCATGATTCCCCATACTAAAAAATACAGGTGCAATATCACAAAGCGAATTAATAAATTGAGCTGATTTTATAACATCTTGTTCTGGCTTACCTATAATCATATCTCCTGTTATCAAAATCACATCCGGTTTTTGTTCTCGAATAGTTTCATATAACTTCATATTATCTTCTCCGAACTCTGCATTATGTAGGTCCGATAAATGTGCAATTCGAAATCCGTCAAAGGATATCGGCAACTTCTTTGATTGTACAAAATATTCAGTTACATGTAATGTTCGATTTTCGCAATAACTGATAATTAATACAATTACCAAACAAACAATCACTAGTATACTAAGAATTCCTAATATATTCAAGAACAAAATCATTGGTATCTCCTTAATCTTTAATATATATTAATAAACTGATAGAAAATTTTCTGTAATGCGTGATAATATTTTTGCTTTTTGACGTTTTTTACAGCTACAATATCCACAGTTCCTAATAAGGTATCTCCTTGTCGGTATTCCATTTTTGCAACTACCTCACCTTTTTTGATTGGTGCTTTTTCCTTTTCTATGACTAATTGCTTTGTCACCTGTTCTGAACCATCCTCACCAATAAAAACATATTGAAAACTGTTTTTTGCCTTTACTGTCACAGTTGCATCCACACCATCTTGAATTGATAGCTGATTATTTCCGTCTAATACCTTGTTGTCTTCGTATATCCTACAATTAGCAAAACCATAGTCTAACAATTTTGCCGCATCCGAATAACGAATGTCTTTTGATTTGGAGCCCATAACCACTGCAATCAATGTTGTACCATTTCGTGTTGCAGTTGCAGACATAGAAAAACCAGCTACTGACGTGTACCCCGTCTTTAAACCATTGGCACCCTCGTATTTTTTTAAGAATTTATTAGTATTCGCCAAACCAAAATCCGATTCGCCTTTATTCGTTTTATGTGTAATAGTATCCATCCAAATTGTAGTATAATCCAACACCTCAGGAAATTTCAATAACAATTCTCTAGAAAGTATTGCGATATCCCTTGCACTCATCAAATGTCCTTCTGCTTCCAATCCACAGGCATTTGCAAAGCTCGTATTATTCATACCAAGCTCTTTTGCCCGCTCATTCATCTTTTGAACAAAGGCTTCTTCACTACCTGAAATTGCTTCCGCCATCGCCACCGCTGCATCATTTGCAGAAGAAACAACGATGCACTTTAATATATCATTTACTGTCTGCTGTTCGTTCACTTCCAAATACACCTGACTGCCACCCATACTTGCAGCATGCTCTGAAACAGTAATTATACTATCCTTGGTAAGTTGACCGGATTCAATTGCTTCAAACGTCAACAAAATAGTCATAAGCTTTGTTACGGATGCTGGACGTCTGGCAGTATCTCCATCCTTTTCATATAAAACCTGCCCACTATTTAATTCCATTAATATAACAGACGGTGATTCCACATCGAGCACTGTTTGCGCACTATTCTTCTCATCTTGTTGTGCAGCTACAGCCTGAAATGGAGTCAAACATAGAATAAGTATGATAATAAGACCGATTGCTATTTTCTTTCTCATATAGAATAACCCCCAATCCTTTCTTACATTGTATTAAAAAGAATCGAAAATTATTCCACGAAGTGTTATAAATCTTCTTTTGTAATTACTTCATAGATAATGTGATTATCAAATGTATTGGTTGCAGATAAGGTGTATGCATTCATAAAACGTTTATATGCTGTCTCTAATTTCTGTTCGTCATTCGCATATAATACTGCTACCTCATCAGTCATAAGTATCTCATCTCCAAGGTGTTTATTTAGTCGAATACCTACCGTCATATCTATTGTACTTTCTTTTGTCTCACGACCACCACCTAATACAAGAGATGTCATTCCAATTTCCTGATTGTTGCATTTTACAAGATATATTTTCTCCCATGTATCTGCTCCAGGAGTAAATGTAGTCAAATCTTTTCCGGTTATTACCTTGAAATATTTTGCTTTATCAAATCGATTCATATCATCTAGATAGCTTGCGTCGCCATGCTGAGCTATCACAAAATCCTTCATTTTATTATAAGCAGCACCAGATTGTATAACATCTTCTACTAATTTCATTGCGGATTCAATGGAATCTGCTTTCTTTGCAGCCATCAACATATAACCAGCAAGACATTTTGACACATCCATTAAGCGTTTTTCACCATTTCCTTTTAGACACTCCACCGCCTCTTGTACCTCTAATATATTACCAACCGCATTGCCAAGCGGTTCATTCATATCTGTAATAACTGCTGTTGTCTCTTTGCCGGCCAGTGTACCAATTGCAACCATTGTTTTTGCCAATAACCTTGCATCCTCCAACGTCTTCATAAATGCACCAGAACCAACCTTAACATCCAACACAATTGCATCCGCGCCTGCTGCTAATTTCTTACTCATAATACTTGCTGCAATCAAAGATACATTGTCAACCGTCGCAGTCACATCCCTCAATGCATATATCTTCTTGTCCGCCGGAGCAAGATTTGCCGTCTGTCCAACAATTGCTAAGCCAATTTCATTTACCTGTTTTATAAAATCAGACTCTGATATACTAGTACAAAATCCCGGAATACCTTCTAGCTTATCAATTGTTCCACCTGTGTGTCCTAATCCACGTCCGCTCATTTTAGCAACAGGAACACCGAGACTTGCTAGAATTGGTCCAACAATTAAGCTAGTCTTATCACCTACTCCACCTGTAGAATGTTTATCTACCTTAATACCATCAATTGCAGATAAATCTAATCTATCTCCACTATCTGCCATTGCCATAGTTAACATAGTGGTTTCCTCATGATTCATTCCTTGAAAATAAACAGCCATCAAAAATGCCGACATCTGGTAATCCGGAATAGAACCATTCGTATATCCTTCCACCATATATACAATCTCATCTTTATCAAGAACATAACCATCTCGTTTTTTCATAATAATGTCATAGGTATTCATACGTATTCCCCCTTTAATATCCATTAAAAAAGTATTATTATTACTAGTATTGATTCATTACTAAACGATTATATAATTTGTTTCTTTACACTCTCGCCAACCGAAAGCTGTTTCACTCCAAAATTGTCCGCTATCGTAGCACCAATATCTGCGAATGTGTCTAACACTCCAAGATTCACACCCTGTTTCATCTTTTTGTGATACATCAAAACCGGAATATATTCTCTTGTGTGATCTGTACCTCGAAATGTCGGATCGCAACCATGGTCCGCATTGATAATTAACAAATCATCCTCGTGTAATTTTACGAGCATTTTGCTTAATTCAGCATCAAAGGTTTCCAAACCCTGTGCATAGCCTTCCACATCTCTTCTATGTCCCCAGGTAGAATCAAACTCCACAAGATTTGTAAAAATCAATCCATCATGTTGAGTATCCATAAAGTCCAAGGTCTTTTCCATTCCGTCCACATTGTTTTTTGTATGCACTGCATCACCAATACCTACACCACAGAAAATATCCTCAATTTTACCAACTGCAGTTACTCTGTAACCTGCATCCTTCAAATAGCATAACAAACTTTCTTCAGAGGGTTTCAAAGAAAAATCTCTACGATTTGCAGTTCGCACATATTGTTTTCCGTTTTCTTTGCTATCATCTTTTATAAATGGTCTTGCAATCACTCTTGCAACTGCATGCTCGTTAGTTAATAATTCTCTTGCTATTTCACACATTTTGTATAACTCTTGCAATGGTATGACATCCTCATGGGATGCAATCTGAAATACTGAATCTGCGGATGTATATATAATTGGACATCCTGTACGCATATGTTCATCACCGAGCTCATTAATAATCTGCGTACCGCTGGCAACACAGTTTCCAAGATAGCCTTTACAACCACTACGTTTCACAAATTCATCCATTAACTCAACCGGAAAACCATTTGGGTAAGTTGGAAATGCCTGCTTTGTCTCTATTCCAATCATTTCCCAGTGTCCAATTGTGGTGTCTTTTCCATTGGATAGCTCTTTCGCTTTTCCATATGCACCAACCGGCATCACATCTGACTTCGGAAGAGTTGTGTTATCAATCGAAAATAACCCCAAACGCTCCAGGTTCGGTACGTTTAAATGTCCTCGAGCCTTCAAAATATTTCCCAATGTGTCTGCACCAACATCGCCAAACTTATCCGCGTCCGGAAGTTCCCCAATCCCAACACTATCTAGTATAATCCATATTACTCGTTTGAACATATACAACACCTCTCATTCTACTTGAAATTATTTTTCAAATACTTATAAATTATACCTTTGAAACTCCTATTATATAATAGCAATATATCACTAACCACATAATCCCAATAACTATTGTAATTTGTGTAAAGCCTTTAAAACTTAACGAAAATATAAAACATACACAAAATACAATCATTAATACATAATTAGAAAATTTATATGTTTTTGCTTTTACTTTTTCTATCTCATTCTCAATTTCTGATTTTGCACATATTATCTTTTCTGAATCAAGATGGTTCTTCCATCCTAATTCACGTTTTTCATCATATTGTGCTCCAAGACGCTTTAAAACAAAAAAATTCAAACATAAGCCATAGGAACCGCTAAATACTGCATTAACACTGACCAGAAAATATATAATTGATTCATATAGCGAATCATCTTACTCTATTCCGCCATCACATATAATTGCTGTGAATATCGCTCCCACATATATTAGAAATACAATTACCAATGATGCTCCATTTAAATATTTATCCAAATTCAATTGGGCATCTTTATCATATCCATCCCATGCATTTATTTTTTTCTTTGCTATAACACAAAAAATAATAGATAGAATAACCATCGTAATAGAAAATAGAATATCTATTACTACAAGTCCGGTTATTTTAAATGTATTAAACCATTCCTTCCAAGCATAAATTGTTTTATCGTCAATTTCGATTGACAGAACAATCATTGTAAAAAAATATATCCCTAAAATCCACATTATCCAAAATATATAATTCTTTTTGTTGTTTTTATTTTCTTTTAGTTCCATATAAGTATACCTCTTAATTTCTAACTATCTATATGCATAATATTGTACTATGATTTATCCATAAAAACAAGAAAAGGAAATGACAGCACTCGCCATCATTTCCTCTTAATACATTTATCATCAATTATAATAACTCTGCCATCTCAAGCAACAATCTCTCTGACTTCTCCCAACCAAGACATGGATCTGTAATAGACTTACCGTAGCATCCAGCACCGATTGTTTGATTTCCGTCTTCAATATAAGACTCAACCATAACGCCCTTAACAATACTCTTCACTTCTTCGCTATGACGCATACTGTGAAGAATTTCCTTGACGATACGTGGCTGCTGATCCCATTTCTTACCTGAGTTGTTGTGATTTGCATCAACAATAACTGCAGGATTCTTAAGGGTATCAAACTTCTGATATGCCTCATATAACAAAATCAAATCCTCATAATGATAGTTTGGCATTGATACACCGTGACGGTTCAAGGAACCTCTTAAAATACAGTGTGTAAGTGGATTACCATCTGACTTAACCTCCCAGCCCGCTGTCATAAATGT
Organism: uncultured Clostridium sp.; assembly: GCA_964439445.1. Taxonomy (GTDB): domain Bacteria; phylum Bacillota; class Clostridia; order Lachnospirales; family Lachnospiraceae; genus CAG-590. The sequence continues at coordinate 18,137 of CAYTOQ010000026.1, forward strand.
ATGCTTAGATTGACCGGCAATACAAGAATTCATCATTACAGAATAGTCACCTGATGTAGGATTTTTCATACCAACCGGAACATCAATACCAGAAGCAGTTAATCTGTGTGATTGGTTCTCTACCGAACGAGCACCAACTGCAACATAAGATAAAATATCTGACATATATGGCCAGTTATCAGAATAAAGCATCTCATCTGCCGCTGTTAAACCTGTCTCTGAAATGGAATCAATGTGCATCTTACGAATTGCCTTCAAGCCTTCGATGAAATTAGGCTTTTCTTCCGGATTAGGCTGGTGCAACATTCCCTTATAACCAGAACCGTTGGTTCTTGGTTTGTTCGTGTAAATTCTAGGAATAATAATAATCTTATCTTTAATCTTTTCCTGCACCTTTGCCAAGCGACTAATATAATCTAAAACCGCATCTTCATTATCTGCAGAACAAGGACCAATAATTGCAATAAATTTATCAGACTCACTCTTAAAGACTTTTGCAATTTCTGCATCTCTTTCTTCTTTAATCTTTGTAAGCTCTGGGCTCATCGGAAATAACTCTTTAATCTCGTCAGCCGATGGAACCTGTGAAATGTAATGTAAACCCATTTTCAAATCTCCTTTGTGTCATTATATTCTGTCTTTATTTTGACTCTGTTTCACAGTTTAACACGTTGAAGCAAAGAAGTCAACCTGTGAACACCAGAAAATATTGATAAAAAATTTTCCGAAGAACATATTCGTACGTAATTTTACTCTTTGATTCTAAAGAATACAAGGGTAATACTTTATATATCTCGTCATTAATATATACAGTTATTTCTCCAATCGTCTCATTTTTCTTTATTGGTGCCACAAGAACCGTTGGGAGCTTTATATCAAAATCGACCTTTTCGTCTTCTCTTAACAATAAGGATACCGACTCATCTACATAAGGTGTAATTGTACCGCCTTCTATACTATCTGTAATTGGAATTTGTTGAAACGAAGTTCCTGTTGTTACAATTTCCTTTACACTGTAATTTTCCATACCATAATTCATCATTTGGGTTATATCTTTCCATTTATAATTTTTATTAGGCGGCCAACCACATGCTAACACAACCCCTATAAAAGTTTTATTCTCTCTCGTTGCAGCGCCAACAAAACAGTAACCTGCATTATTTGTAAAACCTGTTTTTATTCCAATTGCACCCTCGTAGCTTGTTAAAAATTTATCTTTATTATTAACCGTAAAACATCTCCCTGTTGTTTGTTCATGAAAGGTATGGCTTGACGTCTGTACAATTTTTAAAAAGGTATCATTTTCAATGGCATAACTAGAAATCAACGCCAAATCATACGCTGTAGTATAATGTCCTTCTGCATCCAACCCATTTGATGTGACAAAATTAGTATGATATGCTCCAAGCTCCCTTGCTTTTTCGTTCATTAACGCTGCAAACCCTTCCACACTTCCACCAATATGCTCTGCGATAGCAACTGCTGTATCGTTGTGCGATTCCAACATAAGCGAATACAACAGATCCGATAATATGTATTGCTCCCCAGATTTCATATTTAATTGTACATCTGGCATAGACGCAGCGTAATCCGAAATGGTAACTACATCCGAAAGGTTTCCGTTTTCTAACGCAACAATCAGAGTCATTATTTTAGTAGTGCTTGCCATTGGAACCTGCTCATATCCTGATTTTTCGTATAACACTCTTCGATTGCTAGCATCCATCAATAAGGCATATTTCGCATTTAAATCCGCAATTTGTTTTCCTGCCGTAGAAACTGTTCCATCAACGGTTTCTACATTATCAGAAACAGCCTCTGCTTGATCACTTTCCTTTATATTTTTGCCGTCCCACGTATATTGATATATGTTGCTTTGTTTTTTTTCTGGTAAATCCGGATTATAAGAATTGAGAAAGATACATGTAACAGCAAGAATGCAAGCAAATCCCCATAACAGATAGGATTCTTTTATGTGTTGTCGAAGTGATATCTTTTTTATATCTTTTTTATTCAGTAGATAATCGTTTGTGTACGTTTTGTTTTTTCTTAAAATAAAAAATGACATATTTCCACACTTGTATCTTATTGATACAAGTATATGAAATCGTCATTTGTTTTATTATCTAAATTTATTCTGTTAAGAAGCTTTTACAATCAAACAAGCATCTATAATCAATCTTTAACAGGTGCAAAGGTAAGCTGCGCCTCCTCCATTGCTTGTTGCTTAAAATCTTCAATTTTATCTGGTGTAATGATTGGTAATTCATCTGTAGACTGTACACCAAAGCTACGGAGAAAATCATCTGTTGTGCCAAATAAAATCGGTCTACCAATCGCATCCAATCTGCCAACTTCTTTAATTAAATTGTATTCCACAAGCTTATTCACTGCATGAACACAGGAAACACCACGAATTGCCTCGATTTCCTGTCTTGTAATTGGTTGCTTATATGCAACAATCGACAAAGTTTCCAACAATACATCTGTCAACACATGCTTCTTGGGAATATTGACCACTTTCACCAACGTATCATAGTAATCTGACTTTGTGCACATTTGAAATGCGTCTTCTATTTCTATAATGCGTATCCCTCTATCCGCACTGTCATACTTATCCATCATATTATGTATAATCTTAACAACCGTATCTACATCCATTTCTAAAGCCTGTGCAATTCGTTCTCTATCCACCGCTTCACCAACAGAAAACAATACCGCTTCAATTTTTCCTTCAATTACATTGATATCCTGTTCCATTTATTCTACTCCTACATTCTAACATTCCATAATTATTCATTTTCTGACGTTTTTTCTACTTCCTGTTCCTCTGACACATTTGCCTCTATCTCATCTAACGAATCAATTACAATTTCTCCAAAGGTTTCTTCCTGACGAATCGTAATCGCTCCAACCTTCATCAGTTCCAAAATCGACATAAATGTAATAATAACATTCATTCTTGTCGGCTGCGACTCCAAAAGAGTACGGAAATTAATGCCTTTTAGGCCTCGAATTTCTTCCCGAATCTGCACCATACGATCTTCAATGTTAATTTCTTCCTTTTCAATGGTGCCAAATTTTGAACGAATGGGATCAATCTTATCCACCTGCTTACGCATAATTGACTTAAATATCTCATTTAACATATTTAAGGTCATTCCATCAACCAAGGTTGCAGGGTCAATCTCTTCCTTATATGCAACAACTTCCTTTGGAATCGTAGGTTTCTTGTATAGATTATGCGATGCATCCAATTCCATATCTTTCAACTCCAATGCAGCATATTTGTACATCTTGTACTCTAACAAGCGTCTCACAAGCTCTGCTCTTGGGTCTTCTTCTTCCTCTTCCTCTAGTTCTTCCTTTGGAAGTAGCATCTTAGACTTAATCTGCAAAAGAGTGCCTGCCATTACCAAAAATTCACTCATTATATCCATATCTTGTTTTTGCATCTGTTCCACATACTCTAGATACTGCTCTGTAATGGTAACTATTGGAATGTCATATATATCAACCTTATTCTTTTCGATTAAATGAAGTAGCAAATCCAAAGGACCTTCGAAGACCTGCAACTTGTAAGCAATTCCCATGTTCGTTCTCCCGAAAAAATAAATAAGCTACTTTACACTGTAAAAATAGCTTATTTATTATATACGAATTTTTCAAAAAAGGCAAATATACAAATACAAGAATTTATATTATGATAAACACCATTCCTCCATTACTATCATTGATAATTTTTTCCATTGTATCTTGTAAGCGAATCTGCGACTCATCATTAATCTTATTTGATTTGGAGATAAGCCCCTCTTCAACCATTTGCTCTACTGTCTTACCAAAAATATTAATTTTCCATAATGCTTCTGGTGATACCTTGAGCTGTTCCTTCATATTTGCAAGAAAATCCTTTGCCTGCTCCTCTGTTCCAACAATCGGAGCAATTTCAGTTGATACATTGGCTTTGATAAAATGCAAGGATGGCGCATTTGCCTTAATTTTAATTCCATATTTACTGCCATGTTTGATCAATTCAGGTTCTGCTAGCGTAATACTCTCTTTTTCAGGCATTACCAAACCATATCCTTTCATCTGTACGCTCTTCATCGCATCTGCCACATGTTCATAATCTTTCCTTTGTCCTGCGATCTCCTTTAACATAGCAAGGAAATCGTATTCATTCTCTACTGGCATACCAAATAACTCTGATAACATTTCATAATAAAAATTTTCCGGTATTGCGATACTGACATCGGCGGTACCATTTTTCAAATTCAATTTGGTAATTCTAGCTTCACTAATATATTCGTTTTCAATCGTTGGCATTTCATATATGGTTTTCATACCATCACAATCCATCAAAATCTGTCTCGCATATTCTAAAATGGATTTTTTTATCGGATGGTTCATATCTAGCATTTCTACCCATTTAGGAACAAAAAAGTTAATTTGATTAACCGGAAACTCTAATAAAATATGTTTTAAGATTTCAATAATGTCATTCCCTCTTAACTGATCACAATTAACAGGTAATACCTTCACTCCATATTGCTTTGTCAACTCTTCTGCCAAATCCTGAACTTCTCTACTAGAGGGTTTCACACTGTTCAAAACTACTATAAATGGTTTGTTCAGTGTTTTCATTTCGGAAACCAATTCCTTTTCTACCGGATAAAAATCAGTTCTGTCAATTTCACCAAAGGAACCGTCCCCTGTCACAATAACACCAATCGTTGCATGGTCTGTCATAACCTTCTTCGTTCCAATGTGCGCAGCTTTTGTAAATGGGATTTCATACTCATACCAAGGCGTCTTTACCAAACGTTCCTTATCTTCCTCTAAATGACCAGCAGCACCCTCTACCATATATCCTACACAATCCACCAAACGTACATTGATATCTGTTTCTTTATTGAGCGAAATCTTCGCAGCTTGTTTTGGAATAAACTTCGGCTCGGTAGTTGTAATTATTCGTCCCGAGCCACTTTGTGGCAGTTCATCTATCGTTCGTTTTTTCTCTGCATTGTCATCCATTTCAGGCAGAACCAATGTTTCCATAAATCGTTTAATAAATGTAGATTTTCCGGTTCGAACCGGTCCTACAACACCTATGTACATATCACCGCCGGTGCGTTCCTTTATATCCTGATATACATCAAACTGCTCTTTCATAGAATCCTCCTTCAAATATAATGCGTATCATTATTATCCTAAAGAGAATATATGCAAGCTATCACCGGAATATGAAAAAAATTTTGCAAGAAAAAATAAGCATCATTATCAGATGCTTATTCATTACTTTCGATTATTTCTTTTATTCCCACATCAAATTATCTGCTTCCTTTGTTCTATCACGTAGCAATAACTGTTTGGTAGCCTCTTTTGCATCTGCTCCATCAAATAACACTGCATTTACTGCCTCTACAATCGGCATAGATACACCATATTTTTTTCCTAATGCCAACGCTGCCTTTGCAGAATAGACACCTTCTACTACCATTTTCACTTCATCCATTGCTTCTTGATAAGTTTTTCCCTGTCCAATCAAGAAACCGGCATTACGATTTCTAGAATGCTTCGAGGTACATGTTACAATCAAATCACCGATTCCTGATAATCCAGCAACAGTTTCTACATGTCCACCCATAGCAATCACCAAACGACTGATTTCTGTAATACCTCGTGTCATCAAAGCTGCTTTTGTATTGTCACCAAAGCCTAATCCATCTACTGTTCCTGCTGCTAATGCAATAACATTCTTTAGAGAACCACCAAGTTCAATGCCTATCACATCTGGGCTAGTATATACACGGAACACTTCATTCATAAAGGTATCCTGTACAGTTTCTGCAACCTCTTTACATTTTGCACCAGCAACTACCGTTGTTGGAATTTTACGTCCAACCTCTTCCGCATGGCTTGGTCCAGATAAAATAGCCACACGAGCCTGCGGACATTCCTCTTCAATAATCTCTGTCATAGTTTTATATGTATTATCTTCAATTCCCTTTGCCACATCAACTGCAATTGCACCTTCTTTAATATATGGAGCAGCATTTTTCATGGTAGAACGAACAAATGGGGATGGTACTGCACATACAACTAATTCCGCTTCCTTTAAAGCCATTTCTATGTCCGTTGTAAATTCAATCACACTAGGAACCATAACTCCTGGAAGCTTATCACGTTGCTCACGATAATCCTTCAACATCAATACTTCTTCTGGATCAATGGACCAAACAATCACTTCATGTCCATTGTTTGCTAATACAATAGATAATGCAGTCCCCCAACTACCAGCACCTAACACACAAACCTTTTTCATATATGTTCTCCTTTCGAGTATCACTGTTACTTTTTGTTTTATTAACTATTCTATCTTGTCTAAAGCAAATCACTAGGTTCCATATGAATTACTTGTTCTGTTCTTCCAATTCCGGCTTCTTCGAAAAAATCTTATTCTCCTCACCATGAACCAAACGAACAATATTCGCCTTATGACGCTCAAATGCTAATGCACCAAATAAAAATAAAATCACATAGCACTCAATCAAATCTGTTCCTGCATAAGGTGCATCGGTAACCGGATTCATAATATTACCAGTCATTCCAAGCACAACAAAGCTTGCAAACAACAATGTCACAACAATTAAAGAACCAAGGGAAACATAACGTGTAATCACAACACAAACAACAAATGAAATTAAGCAAATCAACCATAATCTCCAGTCCAAAGTACCAAAGATAACACCAGCCGTTGCAGCAATTCCCTTTCCGCCCTTAAAGTTCATGTAAAATGGGAAATTG
>CAYTOQ010000027.1:0-24750 GCA_964439445.1 uncultured Clostridium sp.
TGTTGATAACTATGGGGGCTGGAGACGTGTATTTAATTGGCGAAGAGCTACTCGGACAATAGTTATACACAATATCCACAATCTATTTTCTCCCTCTTGACAGGAATAGATTGTGGATATTTTTATTTACATAATTCTATTTTCAAAAATAGACATTTTGTCATAATCTGTGCATTTATACACTCCACAAATCCAAGCCCAACATTATGTCTACCACTTCTCCACATTATCCACAATATCCACATTTTTTCTCCTCACACGCACCAAAACAGGCGTTCTATTTTCTTTTTCAAATCACTATGTTATAATCCATTTGCTTATAAAAAAAAGGAGGGAAAAACAGGTGGAAACTATTACAATTACAACTCAAAATCATGAAACCTATTCCGCTGTTTCGAACTTCTTTATCGACTATTATATGACCGAAGCAAATGGTGAGTTTGTGAAGGTTTATCTATATCTTGTTAGACTATTAAACAGCGGTCGCGCTGTAACAATTGCAGACATCGCAGATCATTTTAACTCAACCGAAAAAGACATCTGTAGAGCCATCCGCTACTGGATTAAGGAAGATGTTCTACAGCTTGAATATACAAAGGACAAAGTTCTAACTGGAATTACTATGTTACCTTTAACCGCAAGGTCAACTATGGCGGAGCGTTCTACTCTGCTTTCTATGTTGGGAGTAGAAGATGATACCACGAACAAGGATAAGAATATCGCAGCAGCAGAAACTGCTTCAGCAAAAAAAGAAATAGCACTGACCAGTGAGGAAAAAGAAGTTCAAACCGAAATAAACGCGGTAAAACAAGCTACTACAGTTCCTAAAAAGGTTGCCTATAAAGCATCTTTTATTGAGTCAAAACAAGAAGACGAAGACTTCGGAAATCTTTTATACCAGACAGAGATTTATTTTGGAAAACCGCTTACGCAAACTGATATCAACACGTTATTATACATATATGAGGAACTGAAATTCAGCCCTGATTTGTTAGAATACCTTGTGGAATACTGTGTATCGATTGAAAAGAAGAGCTGCCGTTACATAGAAGCCGTTGCCATTGAATGGTACAAAAATGGAATTACACAGGTGGAGGATGCAAAGGTTGCATCCAAAAACTACAATTCTATCTATGTAGCTGTCTTAAAACAGTTAGGCATTCCAAGACGGGTTCCAACTCCAACCGAGACTGCATTTATCGACACTTGGTATAATAACTATGCATTTAACAAAAATATTATTATTGAAGCCTGCAAGCGTGCAATTACGGCTAATCCACACTCTGCTAACTTCAACTATGTAAATGGTATTTTAGAAAACTGGCATAATCAAAATGTCAGAAAACTATCCGACATTGAAGAATTGGACAAAAAATGGGCAGAGGAAAAGAAGAAAAAAACGACTTCCGCTAAATCCTCTAACAACCAATTCAATAACTATCAAAGCTCTACAGACCAAAACACTGTAGACGAGTTTACAAAATTATTCTTACAGGAGACCAATGAGTAATTATGGCATTTAGTGATTCACAGTACGATGAGCTTATGAGCACGTACTATACTAATCAAATTCAAAACCGTGCCCTGGCACAAGCCAGAAAGGAAGAAGTATATGAAAAAATTCCACGCATTAAGGAAATTGATCAATTACTAGCAACTTCCTCTATTGATTCCATTCGCTCGCGCTTAAAAACGAATCAAGACACTACCGCTAGTACAAAGGAACAGCATCAGATACTTATTGCCGAAAAAGCTGATTTGCTAAAGATACACGGCTACTCCTCTGACTATTTGCAGCCAATCTATACCTGCCCTTTGTGCAAGGATACCGGACGCGTAGAAAAAGGATACTGTGCTTGCTTCAAGCAAGCTTCAATATCGTTACTATATAGACAATCCACATTAAATGATATCTTAGAAAAGGAGAATTTCGATACCTTTGACTTAAGCTTTTATGCCGAAGAAAATGATGGTGTTCATCAGTATCCTCCCTATGAGAATATGAATAATATTCTCAATAAAACAAAATCTTTTGTAGAAACATTTGACAAAGACGGGGGTAATCTCTTATTCTATGGTGAGACGGGTCTAGGCAAAACCTTTTTATCTAATTGTGTTGCAAAAGCACTGTTAGATACTCATCACACGGTATTATACCAATCTTCAATCAACCTTTTTGAAGAGGTGTGTGGAGATGTCATTATGAAAAAGGGGAATAATCCCGCTAACAAAGAAATTTATCGTTATCTTTATAGCTGTGATTTATTGATTATCGATGACCTTGGCACAGAATTTACAAATTCCTTTGTATCTTCTGAGCTTTATAATATATTAAATACAAGAATGCGCGAAGGAAAATCCACTATCATCTCAACAAACTTGAATTTAGGGGAATTGACAGAGCGTTATTCTGATCGTATTTCTACCCGCATTTTTGCGGAATACAAGGTTTTTAACTTCTATGGCAGCAACATTCGACTTGCCAAAAGAAGAAGAGCAATCATGAATTAAGAAAAGCTTTTCAGGGGATATTTACTCTGAAGAAACAAAATTTAGTGGTATCTAACGGAGGAAAAATCATGCCAAACGACAGTAAGTTATTATCAACCATACCAGTGGGTGAGTTAGGAATTATCGCATTACAAAGCTGCACTTCATTGGGCGAGCGCGTGGATGCGTACCTTTCTAAATGGAGAACAAAGAGAAACCATGCAGAAAAGACCACAATTGTATTCAATGGTTATGAGCAGAATTCTTATCTGGTTCAGTCCAATTGTCCACGTTTTGGTTCTGGTGAAGCAAAGGGAGAATTATTAGAGTCTGTACGTGGTAAAGACCTTTATATTCTTGTGGATGTAACCAACTATAGCATTGAATATTCTCTTTACGGAAAGAAATGTCCAATGTCACCAGATGATCACTATGCAGACTTGAAGCGTGTTATCGCTGCCTGCGGTGGCAAAGCACGTAAGATTACCGTAATTATGCCATTTTTATATGAGAGTCGTCAGCATAAGAGAAGTAGCAGAGAGTCTTTAGACTGTGCTCTTTGCTTACAAGAGCTTGTTAGTCTTGGCGTATCGAACATTATCACATTTGATGCGCATGATCCTCGTGTACAAAACGCAATTCCGCTTCACGGCTTTGAAAGTGTGCGTCCAACCTACCAGTTCCTAAAAGCATTGTTATTGTCTACTCACGACTTAAAGCTTTCGAAAGAACATTTAATGGTAATTAGTCCAGATGAGGGTGCTATGAACCGTGCAATCTACTTTGCTAACATTCTTGGCGTAGATGTAGGTATGTTCTACAAGAGACGCGATTACAGCACTGTTGTAAACGGACGTAATCCGATTGTTGCCCATGAGTTCTTAGGTGACTCAGTAGAGGGTAAGGACGTTATTATTATGGATGATATGATTGCTTCCGGCGAAAGTATGATAGATGTTGCAAAGCAGTTAAAAGCAAGAAATGCTAAGAGAGTATTCTGCTTATGTACCTTCGGTTTATTTACAAGTGGACTTGAAGTATTCGACAAAGCAAAGGAAGAGGGTATTATTGAGAAGGTTATCACAACCAACCTCACTTACCAGACTCCAGAATTGCTTTCAAGAGATTGGTACATCGGTGCTGATATGAGTAAGTATATCGCACTTTTGATTGACCATTTGAACCATGATGCTTCAATCTCAAATCTCCTTGATCCAACAGACCGTATCAACGATCGTATTGCAGAGTATCGTGAGAAGCACACCATTCGGGAAAACTACTAGCATAATTTATTAACCAATTTGGTTTATGCAGCATAAGAGCCCCAATCCGATTCGGATTGAGGCTCTTTTTATTCTCTATTCAATTCATATACTTCTAAATCGTGTATATCATCTCTTTTATTCCACACCCTGAAAAATCTCAGCAATTGGGGAATCCTTATCTAAGAACAGAGTGGTTTGTCCATTATCAAGAGATGCACGTATCGTATCTAGAGAACGTACAAACAGATAAAAATCTGCCTTTTCCTGATCATTGTATGCATCCGATAGTATTCTCATATACTCTGCCTCACCCTCTGAAACAATGGCATCTGCGCTGGCATTTGCCTCTGACAGCATAACAGACACTTCCTTATCTGTTGTATTCTTAATAATCTGTGCTTCAGACTGTCCTTGAGCTGTATAGGCCGCAGCAATGTTATTACGCTCGGTTATCATTCGATCATACACTGCTGTCTTATTCTCCTCCGGTAAATCCAACACCTTAATTTCGATATTCGAAATTGCGATTCCATACTGTTCACACTGCGCACCCACATGCTCTAAAAGCTGTGTGGAAAGATTAATTACATCCACCTCTCCGGTTGACGCATCCTCTGACTCGATATCCTTGATATCCAAATCCTCCAACTTGGTGTCCGAATTGGCAATCTCAATGCTATCATCACGGCTTGCGATGAGTTCCTCCTGTGTCATATTAGAAATCGTTGTCTTGATTGCATTATATGTAATAACATCAATACGACCCTCTGCGGTAGAGGTATTAGCACTCAAGGACTGCGTGAACTTTGTAGCATCCGTTACTTCCCACATAATATATGCGTCCACAATCATTGTCTTCTTATCCGAAGTAATAACATCCGACTGTGGCAAATCATAAAACTGAAGATTTTTTGGAATCTTGCTTACCGTCTGCACAAAAGGAATCTTAACATTCAATCCTGGCGTTTCAATTACCCTATCAATCTTTCCAAATTGCTTTACCACTGCATATTCATTTTCCTTCGTTGTAAATGTTACTGTATTAAATACAATTAGACCAATCACCACAACGACAATCATCAAAATTAATTTTTTTAATTCTTTCATTTTGCCACCTCCTCTGACTTACTGGTTGTGTCAGACGAACTGCTTGTTGTGTTCTGTCCAACATTTGCAAAGGAGTCTATTGGATAATACTTCTGTATATTACCACTACCGTCATCAATAATAACCTTAAGCTTTGGCAAAATGTCCTCCATTGCCTCGTAGAACATTCTCTGCTTTGTAATCAACGGGTATTTTTTATACTCCTCATACTCTGCATTGAATCTTGCAACCTGTCCTGTCGCCTCGTTAATTCTTGCTGTCTTTGTAGCTTCCGCATCCTGCAAAATTTTATCTGCCTGTGCCTCTGCTGCTGGCAATTGTTCATTTCGATATTTGTTGGCTTCGTTAATTGCGGACTCCTTTTGCTGCTTAGCAGTTTCTACCGCCTTAAATGCATTTTTAATATCATCAGTTGGTGGTTCAACGTCCTGAATGGACGCATCCACCAGGCTAATTCCAATATCTGCATTTTCTAGCTTGGCGATAATCATTTGCTTAATATTACTCTGAATCTCTGCTTTACCAGTTGTCAATGCAGTGTCCACTGTGTATGCCGACATAGTAGAACGAATACTTCCCATTGCAATATTTTTTAATATCATTTCTGGCTGGTTCGAGTCATACAAATACTTAATCGGATCCTTAATTTCATAAGAGATATAGAAATCAATGTCAACAAAGTTATAATCCGATGTAATCATAACGGATTCCTCATCCACATCCGAGGTTGTTCCATCCTCGTTCTCATAATATCCGATTGCAAAGCCCTTTACTGTAGTATCTACCTTAATCACCTGCTGAATGTAAGGAATTTTGAACTTCAAACCCTTTCCCTCTACAATGCTTGCTTTCCCAAAGGTTGTAATAACCGCTGTCTCTGTTTCCTTGACAGAATAAACACTATTAAATGCGGTAATTACCAAAAATAATCCAATTAATACATAGCGGATTATTTTCACAATCATCTCACCAGCATTTGATTCTGTCACTACTTTTTCTTCACTCATCCTAAATCCTCCTTTTATTTATAGGATAGATTAGGTGATTGCAAAACAATCAAAATCTTAGATTGAGTTATGCAATTACCTAATATGATAGATAAACAACCAGAGGTCACCCTCTGGTTGCATTTATTAAAAATATTCCTGTTACGGCGTTGTTGGTGTCTCCGAAGTGGTAGGAGCTGAAGTCGGCGCCTGCGTTGTTGTTGCCTGTGTTGTTGCCTCTGTTGTGGTTGGAGCTTCCGTGCTTGGAGCCTGCGTTGTTGGGGCCTCTGTCGGAGCCTGTGTCGTTGGATCCGGTACTGCCGGAGCCTGTGTTGTTGCTGTACTCTGCTCAGTTGCTTTTTCTTTTTTCTTCTTTTTCTTTTTCTTCTCATCCTCTGAGTCTTCCGAACTAGAACGGGTATCCTTCCAGTCCTTAGTAGAACGCGTCCACTCGTAATCTGGGAATCCCAAATCAGTTAATCCATCATGAATTTCCTTATTAAAGGTACTCCAGATTCCACCTGGATAAGTAGAACCCCACAAGCCTCTTGTAGACTGTGGTGTATCATAACCAACCCATACACTTGTTGTATAATATGGTGTAAATCCACAGAACCAACCATCTGTGTTATTATCTGTTGTACCAGTCTTACCTGCACAAGACATTCCCGGAACGCCTAATCCGCTTGCTGTACCACCAGTGAAAACACCCTTCAACATTGAAGTCATCATTCTGGATGCATTCATCTCATACACCTGTCTGGACTTAATCGCATCGGATACAATCACATTCCCCTCTGCATCGGTAATCTCTACGATACAGGTTGGCTTGCGGAATTCTCCATCATTTTCAATCGTTGCATAAGCAGAAGCCATTTCTACAGTGGTTGCACCATACGTTAGACCACCTAGACATCCAGCCATATTCTCACGATCCTCAAAGGTCAAATAGTTAAAGTTCATATTATATAAATAATCCGTACCCACCTGCGGTGTGAGCTGTGCATATAAACGATATGCAACAATATTTTTTGATGCTGCTACCGCTGTAGCCAATGAAATCATATCAGAATAAGAACCTGAATTCTTTGGCATCTTTTCTGAACCCGGACCTTCCGGCTTACAGTCATCTACCTTAGTAGCTGGTGTATATCCCCTCTCTAGCTGTGGAGTATATACAATAATCGGCTTAATGGTACTACCAGGCTGTCTCGCACTTTGATAAGCACGATTCAGACTATAACCTTCAATCTCATTTTGTGTACGGCCACCTACAATTGCAACTACTCTACCTGTTGAATTGTCAATACAAGTCGCTGCTCCCTGCAAATTATAAATGCCCGTTTCTTCATTTTTCTCTTCATCGGTCACTAACGCTTCATCAATTGTCTTCTGCAACAATTTCTGTTTCTTAGGCTCTATGGAAGTATAGATACGATATCCACCTGTATAAAGCTTTGCATAATATTCATCATACAACTCTCTATACGCCTTATTATACTCCTGCTGGTCCTCAATGGTATCAAACTTATACTGAAAATCAAATCCTGAAGCTTCCATCAATGCTTCTGTTGCACAGAAGTTTGTGTAGGTTTCCACATAATCGTGGCTAATCTTTTCTTCTTCTGCCAATACAATCTCTTCCTCAAGTGCCAACTGCAATTCTAACTCATTGATATAACCCAGCTCATACATATCATTTAATATCTTATCACGACGCTCAATGGTATTATCGTAATGCTCCCTAGGGTCATAATAAGATGGACTATTCGGAATTGCACATAAAAATGCAACCTCTGATACAGAAAGCTGGTCCAAATCCTTATCAAAATATCCTTGAGCTGCTGCACCAATTCCATAATAACTGTTGGCAAAGAAAATTGTATTTAGATAATATTCCAAAATCTGTTGCTTGGTATATTTCTCCTCTAGTTCCCATGCAATAAATATCTCCTTAAACTTACGCTCAAAGCTTACCTCATTGGTAAGAAAGATACCTCTTGCAAGCTGTTGGGTAATGGTGGACGCACCCTGGGTAATGTTACCATTATTCTTAACCAAAATATACGCAGCACGCATAATACCCTCATAATCCACACCATTGTGCTCGTAAAAACGTCTATCCTCTACTGATACCATCGCTTCTACGAAATATGCAGGAATCTCATCATAGGTTTTGTAATATACCTGCTTCTCACCCTTTACCTCACGAATCATCTTACCATTTGCATCGTACACAATGGAAGTTTCATCCTGTCGGAATGTTTTTTCCGTAGATTCCGCAACAATTTCCTCTGCAGCCTTCTGATATTCCAAAAGCTGCTTTCCGAATTTCTCGTAAGCATAATAGCCTCCTATTGTTATTACAATCAAGAAAATAACTAATAGGTATGCCATAATAATTCGTCTTACTTTCCTACGTTTCTTCCTGTTCTCTCTCTTTGCTTTACGCTTTTTTGCCGCTAGTAATTCTTCTGGTGTTTCTGCTGCCCTTTTCTTACTCTCTTGTGTAGACTTCTTATTATCAGCCATGTCCTTCCCTCGTTTCTACTACTACAGCGCAATTAAATTACTCTGAATGTTAAGCTGTGCTAACATATCGTAAACACCTGAATTAGTCGTAAAGATAATAATCTGACGATTCAGGTATTCTCCTAAACATCCTAATGTTTCATATAATCTCTGTTGATCGTATGTGACAAAAATATCATCCATAATAATCGGTAACTCTTCATCGATTAACACATTTGCAATGGATAAACGCAATGCCAGATAAATCTGTCCGATGGTTCCTGTACTTAAGTAATCCATACTGATAAATGAACTACCACTCTTTACCATTACTTTCAACTGATCATCAATTTTAACCTCTGTATATTTGTTGTTGGTAATTCTACTAACAATCTCTGATACCTGTTCATTCAAAACACTTCCAAAGGAATCGTAAATTTCCTCTGATAAGTCCTGAATCGTTTTAATAGCCAAATCCAAAGCAGCAACCTCAACCGTGTTTGCATGAATCTGTTCCTTTATCTTATTGATTTCTATAAGCAACTGCTCTTGCTCATTGCGCTCTTTTACAAGATTGTGCTCCTTCATCTTAAGCTCTGATAACTGATTTACCAATTCTCTTTGTGTGTCTGCATCAAGAGAACCCTTTGCCTCTTCAAAGCCCTGCTCAATCTCAAGCTCCTCCATCAACTTATAAAGCTGCGATCTTCTCACAAGAACCTGGATCAAAGTAAGTATCACAAGTGCTGCTCCGACGCCGATGATACCAAGCTTCACCTGTGGAATATTCACCGGAATCAACCATGCAATTCCTACAAAAATAGCAACTGCAAGAATCGAAATAGCAAACATTACAAATACATTATCGAGAACACTCTTTTTACCCATATTCCGTAACATCTGAATATCACGTTCTCTCTTGGTAAGTGGCTCTTCTTGCAAATTCTCTTCTTCGTCTAATGCTTCCTCTGCCAAAGCGGCTTCTGTTGCAGCATTTTTAATTGGTGTAAACTGTAACTGCTCTGGTTTCGCGTCGCCCATGGAAGACTCTACCTGCTCATATTCTTCCTTCAAAGCGGCAAGCTCAGCATCAAAGTCTCTATCCAAAGTAAGCTGTCCAGTCAACTCCTGCTGTCTTAATTCAAGCTCCTTATTAGAAAACTCTTTCTTCTTATTCTTAAGCTCCATAATAGCATTTACCGCATCAATATCGCCCGCACGGCTAGATGCCATATTGACAATATAATTATTCAGCTTGTCCGCAATTTCTTTATCCGTTGTGGCGTCAATCTGACCAATGCACAAGGTGTTAAGATAGGTGCTCTTATCCGTATGTAACAAGGTGCCCATCAGGTCATTGGGCTGTCTCAACTGCACCTCTCTGCCCGACTCCAAATCTCGCACCGTGGTCTTCTTCTCTGCACGGGCAAAATTACGTTCAATCAAAAAGCTATTTCCATCTTGAGAAATCTCCATTGCACCTGAAAATGCTGCTCCGTTAATCGGTTTCTTCTGCTCGTAGTGGTCAAATCTTGCACCCACCCCACGAGACTTATCAATTCCATATAGCATGTCCACAATGAAATCCTTTGTGGTAGACTTACCAGCTTCATTGGCTCCATATATAACATTAATTCCAGGAGCCAGTGTAATGTCTTTATCATGAAATTGTCCAAAATCCTGTAAGTGTAATTTGTTTACTTTCATCCTACTGTTCTCCTGTCTTTAGTAATACATCCAATCCGTAATGCACAGCTTTTTTACAAATCTCATCGCTGTAATAATTGTCCGATAAATGATTGATAAATCTTCCAATAAGGTTGTTTTGATTATCCTCGTATAACTGATTCAAGTCATACTCCTCTGCAACCTCTGTTACCACCTCATATATATTATATCGATTCACAAGACTTGAAAAGTCAAATACATCTCTGTTGTGATTATGACCTCTTACAAGAATACGATAGATATTTCTTGTTCCCAAGGTTTGAATCTGTCTATCCACCAAATCTACAATCATACGTGGAGTATGGTCCGGCTTAATATTAATTAACAAATTCATATAGGTTCTCTGTGCAACCGGAACGAATTCCGTCTTAATCACTCCGTCAACCACCTCACCATAGATGTAACCTCTTGCACCGGTATCCGTATAATCAATTGGCTCCAAAGAGCCTGCCATAATAACAGCATTTTCCTTAATAATCTCAGGCTTATGAATATGACCCAACGCAACATAGTCAAAGTTAGATTCCTTGATATTCTTCTTGTTAAACGGTAAATGCTTCGCATCTCCGCCATGGGCTAACAATATATTAAATGCGCCTTGCTTTGCTGGTTTGATATGATTGAGAATATCGTCCTCATTCTCCTTGCTACTATAAGAAAATCCTGTAACACAGGTATTCAAGTCCTTCATATACACATTACTAATCTTATCCGCAGATAAACAAATTGTCTTAGAAGAGAACTTGTAATTTGCCATTGGACTATCTGGCTTCATATAGTCATGATTACCCGCAATCATAATGGTCTTTGTCTTTGTCAATTTGGAAAGAATGTAATCAACATCTCTTAGCATCCCTTCCGAAGGTGGCATATGGAACAAGTCACCTGCAATCAGCAGCAAATCTACCTGCTTGTTTTCTGCATCCTGAACCACCTTCACAAAGGTATCTTTTATCTCCTGTTCTCTTTCCGCACTCCATGGTTTTCCTTTATCTGGTTGTACTCCTAAATGAGCATCTGCCATATGTATGAATTTCATCTTGACACCTACCTCTTTCATCAAGTTGTTCTGTTCTATCTAGTATACTCTTGTCTGTAAATGCGTATCCCTCTCTAATCTGATTAAAATACCCGATATAAAAAAGTACACACTTCTTTATTATATTAGATTTTATTCATAAGTGCAAATTTTCTTGTAATTTTTTCACGTTTTTATTGTTTTTTCAATAGATTTCACAATATTTTCAGATTATCTTAAGAAGTCGAATACTTCCTAGAATGTGAATCTAGTTATGTAGGTATTTCTCTCTTGTAGCCAAGCCTCCACGAATGTGTCGCTCCGCCTTGTTGATATCCAACACCTTTCTTACCTCAGCAGCTAAGGTAGGATTGATGTGCTCTAAGCGCTCAGACACATCCTTATGTACGGTAGATTTACTCACGCCAAATTTCTTGGCAGTTTGTCTCACCGTAGCATTGGATTCCATAATGTAAGTGCCAATCTCCAAAACACGCTCCTCAATATATTCTTTCAAAACAATCTCCAATTCACTTGTTGTTACATCTTATGCATATAGAATCGGATATATGATTAGAGGAAAACCATCCTTTTGAGATGTTTATCAGGAGATAGAAAATGTCACCTCCGCCCTACATTTCAACTGCCATCCCTCTTTTTGCTTCTCAATAAAATAAACCTTCAAAGAAGTACCCTCTCGCAACACCTTAACATAGTCCTTAAGCCACGGTATGTTCTTTCCCTGATTTTCACTGGCACGGATCAGATTTGTGATATAGCTTCCCACTGGTTCCTTTGCTTTTTCTAAATACTTCATAAACTCGTCTTTTTCTGTTATCTGAAGCACCGGACAAGTTTTTGCAACCTCCTTATTCTCATTTAGCTGATTTAGAATATCCCACTGTTCCTCTATAATTAAATTTTTATCTTCTTCTAGCAAAATCACCTTCAAATGCACCAAAGATAAAGTTTTTCCCTTTACGGACTGATACTCCTTTGCAAGCTCCTCAAAATCATTGGCGTAAAATGAGGCAAGGGTTTCATTTTGTCCCTTTTCCCCTACCTTTTTTTCCTCCGCTATCCCAACTGAAAATTCATAATTTTTTTTCTCATTTCCCTTTGATACTAACAAAATTGTGGCATAATCCCGCTGCTCCACATTTTGCATATCACTTTGCAGCTCTACTGACTTGTCACACCCTACAAGACATATAATCCCCATCCAAAGAATAGAGAAACCTATCATACGTATCGTATTACGACTTATTCTTTCTCTTATATTTTCACGCATACCTAAACACCTTCTTCCTCTCTTTATTCAAAACTCATTCCCTCGCATTTATCTCCTCACCATTTTCCTTCGTCAAATCGCCAAACCGGCTTAGCCCCATTCCAATTAAGGGAATAATAATGGAAAGTGGAACATCTAACACCGCTCCATAGCAAACAAACGGCAACAATCCATTTTCATAGTTTCTGACTCCCATCACAATTACCACCGCCAGCAACAAAATTCCTATCAGCACCCGCTTTGAAGGTTTTCGATTGAAAAGTACAGAAATAATCCACCCCACAAAAAATAAGCTTTCACAAATCAAAACAAAACAGCCTATCATAAAAAACCATATCATCAAAACATCAAAGCGCTCCAAAATCCCAAAGGGAAGGCGAATATATCTCATAATCGCAACTGTTATTGTAGGATTCTGGCCTGCTCCATGCACTCCATATATTCCAAGCATAAAAAGTGTTAATATCACCGCTAACAATAGCGTACCCACCACTACTCCAGCCACACCTTTGTGTCCGTCACGATGCAAATGAGGTCTTAAGTATAAAAAATGTTCCATCGGCAGAACAAAGGTTAACAGCATATATGCATATAGCAACATTTTCCCAAAAGAAAGCTCTGCTCTCGGTACAAATATGTTATAGTCCACCTCTTGCAATCCAAACAATACCAGAATAAGAAAGGGAATAAATAAAATCCAAAACAGCATTTCACAAATGCGTCCCTGTTTTTCCACTCTTGTATGCGCTCCATATACACACACGAATAAAAGAGGCAACACCACCAACAAATTCGTGACCATCTCATTTTGCGTATTCAGCATAAATGGCACCTGCGCCTCTTGTAATACGGCAACAGCTAGCAAAATGTAAAATGCCAAACGTACCACCATACGAGCAAGCTCTACCCATACTAACGTTTTTCCAACTAATCCTGAAGCTACCAATACATCAAGAAACCCTTCTTTTCCTGTTCTCTCCTTTTGTTCTGCGAACCAGCCCCCTACTCCACACATATACAACACATAGAGACTGCCAAGCACGAAGAATACCAACAGACCAGGAAAAACACTTCCTCCCAACAGCTTTGCAGACAGGTAAGGCACAACAAATATAACACTGGCGAACACGGGAAGAATCACCATACGCCGAAGCTGCTTCTCTGAAATTTTTCCATTTTTACTAAACATTTTTCTACCTCTTATTCTCTTCCTAACAACCAATCGTAATTCATCTCACGATTACCTTTCCTTCCACCAAAAACGAGTCCGCATTCCACGTCTTGTAAACAGTGGTCTTTCTTGCATAGTAAAGATTGGCTTTCTCACCACAAAATCCTGAAACTCTACATCCTTATCAATACTTCCTGAAACCATCGGCATCATGTAAGGAATTCCAAAGCTCTCTAGTTTGGCAAGATGAATAATCACCACTAGAATTCCCAACATAATTCCATATAAACCCCATACCGCTCCAAGGATGATTATGGCAAATTTCAACAGGCGAAACGTAGAGGAGAAATCTTCATTTGGTATAGCAAAGGACGCAATGGCAGTCAATGCAACCACAATCACAACAATCGTACTAACCAAAGACGCTTCCACCGCAGCCTGTCCTACAATCAGACCGCCCACCACGCCAATGGTGTTGCCCATTTGACCCGGCAAGCGAATTCCAGCTTCCCGTAGTAGCTCAAACAACAACTCCATCAACAACACCTCTACCACAATCGGAAAGGTTACATCATTTCTGGCTCCCGCTATGGCAAGTAAAAAATCAGTTGGTAGCACCTGAGGATAGTAGCAGGTAACAGCAATATACAGCCCTGGCAATAACACCGTAATAAATGCTGCCAGATAGCGCAGACATCTTGCAAAGCTTCCCACCACAAACCGGTTATAGTAATCATCTGCTGCCTGAAAGAAAGTATTGAATGTAGTGGGAAGAATAATTACCTCTGAAGAATTGTCCACCACTAACACTACCCTCCCCTCCATAATGGCAGAGGCTGCTTTGTCCGGACGCTCCGTTGTCTGCACCTGCGGAAATGGTGAATACCATTTTTCCTCCAACAAATGCACCAACATTCCACTGTCAAAGATTCCGTCTATTTCAAAATTGTGAAGCTTTTCTTCTATCTCCTCTAACAGTGACGGATATACCAAATCCTCCATATACATTAACCCATAGATGGTTCTAGAACGCTGACCAACAAATCCTTGTTTTAGTTTCATCTTCGGGTCCTTGATTCGTCTACGTAACAACGCTGTATTAATACGGAAGTTCTCCAAAAAACTGTCCCTAGGACCTTTTAACCCCGCCTCCTTCTGGGGAAAACTCACTGCTCTTGTCGGAAGCTTTTTCGTGGATAACAGCATTGCTTTATTTACACCATCCACAAAAATAGCTGTGTCACCCTTCAGCACTCCATCTAACACTTGCATCATATCCGTCTTTTCTGTCAAATCCACCGCTTCCGACTGCCGATGAAAAAGGGCTTGAAACATTGTCTCATCGGCTTGCAGTCTTTTCCTGCTCTGCTCTCCCTTACACTGCTCCAAATAAGCTTTTCTTCCCTCAAACAAAAAAGGTCTTGTAATAGTTCTCTCCACCATCTCATTGTCCGTCAAACCATCAATGTATAGGATATATACTGACAAAAAACCTTCGTTCCTCTCTAACACGAATTTCTTCTTTACAATGTCTCCCCAATCTGCAAAGATTGATTCCAACGCATCTATATTTTTATCCAAATTTTCAAAAATCGGCAGTTCAACTTCATTTTCTCTGTTATACCTTATATCCATAAAAAAACCTCACACATACCGCATCTATCTAGGAATTGCAAACTATTAAATACTCGCTCTTCCTACTTGCATTTAGTATGTGTGAGGTTATTATGATTTATTCAGTTGATAATTCTTATTCTATTTTAATAATCTCTAGGAATCTAAGGAATCCTTCAAATTTTTAATCACAATCAGCTCCTGATTATACAGATGCTTTCTCATAATCTCCTTCGCCGTTGCTACATCATTCATCAAAATTGCATTGGTAATGTCATAGTGTTCCTTTACCAAAATATCGTGATAAGAAAAATCCTTTACATATTCCACACGATATCGATAAACCTGTTCTCTCAGATTGTGGGCTAGGCTAATCAATCTGTCATTTTGGGTAATCTCAAAAATCACATCATGGAATTTCACATCCCCATCTACAATATTTTGCACATGCTTGGTATCGATTGCCTCCTTGAATTCCATACAAGCCTTCTTAAGCTTTTCCTTCCCTTCCTCATTGATTCTCGTACAAGCAAGCTCTACTGACAATTCTTCAATAGCAGTACGCACCTCCAAAGCATCCCGTAAATCCTTCTCTGTAATCCGGGCAACCTCTGCTCCACGTCGTGGAATCATCACAACCAGACCCTCTAGCTCCAGCATACGAATCGCCTCTCTTACAGGTGTACGGCTTACTCCTAATTTATTGGCTAATTTAATCTCCATCAAGCGCTCTCCAGGAGAAAATTCCCCTGTGACAATCGCCTGTCGCAACGCCTGAAATACCACATCCCGAAGTGGCAGATATTCATTTTGTCCATCGTATTTCAATTCCATATTACTTTCCCCCCTCTATGCAGCTTATTTTAAATGACTGCTTCATATCAGTTCTCTGTTATTATTATTTCACAAGTCAATTTATGATTTATATGCTCTGATTAAATGGTCTCACCACATAGACCTGCTGGGCATAATCCTTTTTCCGAATCATATCCCTTGCCTGCTCTGCCATCTGCTCATCCTCGAATATGCCGAACACAGTCGGACCGGAACCACTCATCAAAGAATTAATCGCACCGTTTTCCTTCATGCAATTTTTGATATCTTCAATAATCGGATAAGCCGGAATGGTAACCGTTTCGAGCACATTTTCCATCCGGTCTGTGATTCCCCTTAAGCTTCCTTTTTGAATCGCCTCAACCATACCGTCAATGTCTGGATGCTTTTCCAACTCGTTGGCTTTCAGATTCTTGTACACAAACTTTGTGGAAACCGAAATCGATGGTTTTGCAATCAAAATATGACAATCCGGAATTGGAGGCAATGGGGTTAATATCTCTCCGATTCCCTCTGATAATGCCGTTCCGCGAAGCACACAATATGGTACATCCGCGCCAAGCTTTACTCCTAAATCCATTAGCTCCTGCTTGCTTAAATGCAAGCCAAACAGCTTAGAGGCTCCCACCAATGCCGCAGCACAATCGGTGCTTCCACCTGCCATTCCCGCCGCTACCGGAATGCATTTAAACAGGTCTATCTCCAAGCCCTTTTCCACATGATACGTATCCTTTAATAATTTTACCGCCTTATACACCAGATTATTCTCGTCCACCGGCAAAAATCCTAAGTTGGTTTTCAAGCGAATCGCATCCTCCTCCAAAACACGAAATGTCAACTTATCATATAATTTGATGGTCTGCATCACCATGCGAACCTCGTGGTAACCGTCCTCACGCTTACGCACAACATCTAATCCTAAATTAATCTTAGCATATGCTTTTAACTGTAACGTATTATCCATATTGGGTCTCCTAAATTGTAATATTGTATACTGTATACAATTATAGCATTCTAACTCCATTTTATCCACCAGTTTGACATTATTTTATAAATTTATCTACTCTCAATTTGTGTCTATAACTAATATTACTTTTTTACTCATATTTTTTGACTTATTTTGCAAATTGGTATAAACTTATCTTATCTAAATGTCGATATAATTAACAGATGAGATGGATTAGCATTTTTAGCACCATTTTTTCTATAACGAATCGGTTTCAATTTTTGATTTTATATGAACCAAGGAGGGTAAATTATGGCAGTAGGAAACATTGGTAGTAACAGCTACACAGACAACCTGATTTCACAAATCAAAGGCAGCACAAGCACGGATGCGAAGACAAGTGATGCTAAGGCAACAGATGATACTAAGGACACAGGTGTTATTTATGAACCATCTAGTGAAGCAACCGACACGACCTCTACAAAGAGCAGCAAGGTCAATGCGGAAACCATTGAGAAATTAAAGGCAGATGCAGATGCGAAGCTCTCTCAATTAAAGAGTATCGTAGAACAGTTAATCAGCAAGCAGAGCAAGGCTTCTGAGACCGCAAGTATTTGGGAGCAGTTCAAAGAGGGTATTATGAATGGTACCATTGAAGTAGACGAGGCTACTGCTAAGCAGGCACAGGAAGATGTTTCGGAAGATGGTTATTGGGGTGTGAAACAGACCTCAGAGCGTATCCTAGATTTCGCAAAGGCTTTGGCTGGCGATGACCCTGCGAAGGCTGAACAGATGAGAGAAGCAATCACAAAGGGTTATGAATCCGCTGCTGATCTTTGGGGCGGTGAGTTACCAGCGATTTCCCAACAGACATACGATGCAGTTATGAAGGGCATTGATGAATGGAAGAAGCAGGATGCAGCAGCCGCTACAGGTATAGAAGCATAATTATTTTAATTTTATAAGACGTTTTGGACCGCCACCGGCGTACGGACTGCCTCCCCTGCAGATCCGTCCCGGTGGCGATCTTCGTTATAAAACCTGTCAAGTACTGGAACTACGTACAAGCTTGCTTGTTAAGTAGTTCCAGAATTTGACAGGCTAAGCGAAATGAGCATGCAGACCGATATATATAGTAAGAAGCTAATGGCACATTCTAACGTAATTTCAAGGAGGAGATTACCATGAATGCGCAAACATTTTCTCAGGTTGTTAATCCGGTAATCGCCGTATTATCGACCCCAAAACATAATCATCGTCAAAGCAAACAGGAATTCAAAGACAGAAAAAAGAAACCAACCGACTTTGATTCACTATTCTACACAGCTTGTGAGACAGCAGACGAAATGTTACTTTTTAACGACACCGGTTGTTATGGCAAGGATGCCAGATTCGTCGTTGGAATGGTCAGTAGCTTCAATAAGGCACTATAAACTAGAACGGTGCACTTGCCTATTGCAGTGTACCGTTTTTTTCTTCACATTTTATAAAGAATTTAAACACATTTTTTTCACAATTTCATACTATACTCTGTATTGTAAGAACTTTTCATAGAGTGCAATTTTTAATTGCATTCAAAATTCTCCCCCTCATTAGAAGAAGCGAAGGACGAATCCTTCGCTTCTTTTTTACATTTTCATGAATTCTTTACTTTCCAAGACCTTTGTGTTTCGTATCCCATTTCATATATGCAATCTGAAATGCTTTCCACCGTCTTCTCGAAACCGGAATCTGTTCTCCATTTACCAAAATAAGCTTTTGTGTTTCCATACGAACTACACACATAAGATTGACCAGATACTTGTGATGACAGCGAAAAAACACCTCCGTTGGCAATTTTCTCTCCCACTGCAACAGACTTTCTTCACAGTAAAAGGTGTCTGTTTTGCTCCACAACTCACTTCCGCCACTATGTGCTGCCAGATAGCAAATATCCTGAATCCGAATCACGTGTGGTATGCCTCGTCGAATTAAGGAAACCGTCTCTACAAGTGACAGCTCCTCCATTCCAGACTCTAGATTGTCAAATAGTTCCTTTTCTAATATCGGTTTTGTCATAAAACGAAAGGCTTTTACCTCATACCCTTCCTTATATCTTTTCTCATAAGCCGTTAATATGATTAATACAACATTCGGCCACTTTTTCTTTATTTTTCTACTCCACGCAATTCCATCCTCTTCCCGATCCATAAACTCCAAATCCATAAATATAATATCCACTAAGTTCTTTTCCATATATTCATATAGCCTCGATGGTCTTACAAAATAGGTAATATCATCTTCTAGTGCTTTTTCTCTATTAAATTTCTGGATGAGCACACTCATCTCCTTTGCAACCATTTCGTTATCGTCACATATTGCAATCCGCATATTCTATCACCTCTTATCTAAATCGGCAGATACACATCAATAGTCACTTTGTCCTCGTCCATTGATTGCTCTACATTACCATTGTATTTTCGCACAATCTCTAATATTTTTTGAACACCAAATCCGTGATTCTTATCCTTCTGCACAGTCGCGAGTTTTTTTAAATCAAACTCTTCCAGCACAGTATTCATCACGGAGATTGAGAAATATTGTTGTCCCGTTGAAAAGCGAATAACCAGTTCTGGTTTCCTATCCTCATCACAACGATTTACTTCCTTCACTGCATTAGACAACAAATTAGAAAACAGCGTACACAAATCCATATCCGTTATGGTTTTCATTTTCGGTAATTCCCCATACACCTCCACTGTGACGTTACTTTTACATTTATGCGACAAGTCACAATTCAAAACTGCATCCACAATTTCATTTCCCGAAAAATACATACTCTCCTGAAAAGAAAATCCGGATTGTAGTTCCTTAAAATAATGGCGCAGCTTCTCTTCCTGTCCGACTTCCATCAGTGCTTCCATACATATAAAATGATTCTTTATATCATGTCGAAATCGGCGAAGCTCTTTGTCTAAAAGCTCCACATCCTTATAATACTTCACCTGCTTATGTAGTAAATGAATTTTTTCTCGATTTTGTTCCTGTGCCTGAATCAGAAATTTCTCCGCAAAATATACAATTAGGTAAATACAAAATCCTGTTAAAGCAAAAATCAAGATTCGATAAGATATAATCTCTGGCAGTTTTTCGTCTGCCAAAGGTAAGAATTGTTCCGGCATAACACAATGTGCAATCAACAATGCAAAGGCATAAGCAACTATGTTCCAAAGCATAAGCTTTGAATCAAACAGCAACGCCACCAACGCAAAGAAAATGAAGGTACACTCCCATACAAAAAGGGAAGGAAACAGATACATAATAAAATGATATTGAATAAACAGGGTAATTACAACATACGCTTTCAGCTTTCCCAAATGTTCAAATAAGTAAGTAACACTTTTTCTTATCCTAATAATGAAATATATCGCAATACTCAAATAAATGAGCTGACTAAAATCAAACAATAAAATATACTGCCATTCCAAGTCCGGATATAACCCAAGCTTCTTATATACCGTCCAGCTCAAGCCTGCGCATATACACATACAAGGGGTAGCCAATAATACATATACATAAGCAGAGCTCCAATACTTTTTTATAACATCCATACGCTTCTCCCAAACCAATTCTATTTCCAGTATTATTTTACATCCTTCTTTTAGAAAAACAAGAACCAATTAACCATATTTTTTGACCAGTTAACAACATTCTTTTCCAACTATAATTTCTTTATTTTATAATATAAAAAAACTTACAGCTTAGGAGGAAATCATATGAAGCACAACGAAAATATTGATTTTAATAAACAATTATCTGCCCTTGACGAATACATTAACAATGTATATAAGCTAGTTCTTCTATTGGTTCCCGGCGCTTGCCAGTGTGCGGGAATACTCTATACCTTTTCAAAAATTATTGGCTGGCTTCCTACCGTTTCATGGATTTTACTTATCATTTTTGATATTACCTGCTTTATCTATTTGATGATTGGCATCTATTTTGTGCGTACCGGATTACCAAATGGTATTGTTTTACCAAGCAAGCTAAAGGGTGGCAAGATTTTTCTTGTAGTTATTATGTTTATCCAATTCAACTTCATTCTCTATATGATCCCTGCTACGGATTTTTGGGGATTTGCTTTCTTTTTTGTAATCCTAACCTCCTTTTTCCTAGACTTTAAAATGGTCGCTATTACATCTGCAGAAATCGCTGTCTCTGTTTTTGTGTCCTGGGTTTTGTGGGGTGAAATTCACCTTCCTGCAAAAAATGAATATTTTATGCCAAATATATTAGACCGTACTGTATGTATTTGCTTGTCTCTACCAACTGTTGTTTTGTTGACCTACCTAATACAGCGTTTCCTTGTCAATGCAAAAAAAGACGAAATGGAACGCAACAACGAACAGGTACAAAGAGTTTTATCCTCCGTGCAAGCTTTGTCTGAAAAGCTTTACTCTGCCGGAACTAGTCTGTTTGAAATCTCAGAAAATGAGAGTGTCTCTGTGGAGAAATTATCTTCTACCAGCGAACAGCTATTAGAAAACAGCAATCTTCTTGGCAATAAGACCGAGGAAAGCATGTCCAATTTAAATGAGCTTAGCGAATGGGAATATGTTGTGGCGAACAATGTGGAAAAGGTAGAGGAGAACTCCAAAAACCTATTAGAAAAATCACAGGATAACGAACGTCTATTAAACAACTTACAAACCATTAACACAGAAGTTTCCGACTCTATGCAGGCTACTATTGAAGTAGCCGATAAGCTTTCTGAAGCGGTGCAGGAAATTGGTGTAACCCTAAAGCTTATCAATTCCATCTCTTCCTCCACCAACCTGCTGGCATTAAATGCGTCCATTGAAGCTGCAAGAGCCGGAGAAGCCGGAAGAGGATTTTCAGTGGTTGCAACAGAGGTTGGAAACCTTGCCAACAGCACACACGAATCCTTGAAGGAGGTAGAGAATGTGATTGCCCGTGTACAAAACAACGTAAATGAAATCACTCTACAGATACAGGACAACTCACAAAAGCTTGCGGAACAAAATGAATACTTTACCCATGTATTCCAAGGTATTCAGGATATGACGAACCTACTTCACACATCCGTAGAAGCCATTAACACAATGGGAGATGCACATCAAAAACAGGCAGACGTCATAAGAAATACCGTCTCGATTAACAGAGATATTGCCGAGAGCATCCATACCGAAAATGAACAATTTGTATCCATCAATGATATGGTGGAAAGCAATGTGGCGGATATCACCGGTATGACAGAACAGGTTAATTCACTGAATGAAATGGTGGATGAAATCAATTCCCTACTACAAATAAACGGATAAGACAGACAAACATCAAACAATGTAATATGTCAAAAAGGACCTGCATACACAAATCTTTGTATATGTAGGTCCTTTCTAAATATCAATATACGAAGTTTATCGGGCGAAGTTTTAGCATAGTGCTTTTGCCAACACTTCTAACTCATCATAATTATTCTGCTTGAGAGAAGAGCGAATGGTTACCTTTTCGTCTAGTACCGTCACATCCTTCATTGCCTCAAACTGCTCTCTCATAATCTTTCCAGACATCGGCGCCCAGGAACCATTTTCAATAATCGCAACCGTACGTTTCTGGAAAGTCTTCACCTTTAAATGATAGATAAAGTCCTGCATTACCGGCATAATTGCACCGTCATAGGTTGGACATGCCACCACAAGACGGTCATAACGAAATGCATCCTCTACGCATTCTGCCATATCTTCCCTTGCCAAATCTGCTATAGCAACTTTTTCGACACCCTTTTCCTTTAACAAATCTGCAAGCTTTAACGCTGCCTGCTTCGTGTTTCCATGCATAGAAGCATAGGCAATAAATACACCCTTATCCTCTGGCTCATAGCTGCTCCAGGTCTGATACAACCCAATGTAATACTCTAAGTTTTCTGACAGCACCGGTCCATGTAGCGGACAGATTATTTCAATATCCAAAGCAGCAGCTTTCTTTAACAAGGTCTGTACAGGCATACCATATTTTCCAACAATATTAAAATAATACCGACGCGCTTCACAAGCCCATTCCTCTTCAACATCAAGAGCCCCAAACTTACCAAATCCATCTGCCGAGAACAGAATCTTATCCGTTGATTCATAAGTCACCATAACCTCCGGCCAGTGCACCATCGGTGCCATGACAAAGTGCAATTCATGGGTTCCAAGAGATAAGGTATCTCCCTCTTTCACTGCCACCTTTTGATTGCTGATATCCACATCAAAGAACTGTGGAAGCATCGCAAACAGCTTCTCGTTGGATACAATCTGAATCTCCGGATATAACTCCAATACTTCTGACAAATTAGCAGAATGGTCCGGCTCTAAATGTGAGATAATCAGGTAATCTGGTTGCTTGTCACCCAAAACCTCTTTCAAATTCGAAAACCATTGCTTTGCAGCTCTTCGATCCACCATATCCATAATGGCAATCTTCTCATCCATAATCACGTAGGAATTATAAGAAACACCATTTGGAATCTCATACTGTCCCTCAAATAAATCTAATGTCTTGTCATTTACTCCGACATAATATACCTGTTCTGTGATATTATTCATACTGTCTCCTTTCTATCTATACAACCCTAACATAACACAGGACTTCACTCTTTGCTACTTCCTGATTCTTCCACCTACATTTACCACATCCAATGATACCTCTCTGGTATGTTTTTTCCTTTATGACATATTTTCTTCCCTACTCCACATATAACAATATGTCTGGGTTCTCGCTGCAAAATATTCTTTTTTCAGTAATTCCCGAACCTCTTCCTTCGTATACCATCGTGCCTCAATTTCTTCCACAGTAGAATGGCTTGGAGAAAATGTTCCCTCTGCCACACCAACCACGCACACATTCTTCTCGTTGGAAAATCCGATAGCAGAAAAGCTCTCACCTAGCACATCGTCAATACGCACCAAGTCAAGCCCCGTTTCCTCTTTCAATTCTCTCTTAGCACTGTCCATAAATTCCTCTCCAGGATCAATTAAACCAGCCGGAAAGTTGAACACAAAATCACCACATGGCATGCGATACTCCCTATTTAATAATATCTTATCTCCCGCTTCATTATGCATGATTAAAACCACCGAATCTGCTGAGTGACTAGACAAATCCTCATGGGTAGTCAGATTGTGATTGCGGCTAATCATCTCATACACCTTTTCCTTGTCATCCACCGTCCGATAAGTAATATCATAACGGGTGATGAATTTGCCATCATGGATTTTTTCTATCTTTTCAAATATCATAGTCTGCTCCTTCAAAATCATTTATTCACATATTATAACCTTAATACCTTTTCAATAAAAAAGCAATGACTTATTATTCAAATCCAGTTCCTCAACTTTATTCTTTATTGTTGTCCCCATTTCATCTGTATATCCACTGAAATGAAGCGTCCATATATCCTCATTTTCCATAGAGGGAATCACTCCATGTTCTCTCTAAGTCTGCGTAACATTTTCTCTCCCCTTGTTTCCCTAGAAGAAACCTTAATATCATAAGAGCCACTCACGTCCTGCGTAGCGATTACTTGAATACCGACATCCGTTCCCTTTCCCACATATTCTATACTGCCTAGTTGATAAACGCCATTGTCCATCTCCCTTTCATAGAGAACCTCGCTTCCCACCATATAGACAACGGTTGCTTTTCCTTCTTTTATTTTCTCGATTTTATTGAATTGCAAATTTCAACCCATAACCCTACCGGAAATTTCAAATCAAAAACTAACATGGGAATTGCCATCAAAAACAAA
>CAYTOQ010000028.1:0-24412 GCA_964439445.1 uncultured Clostridium sp.
CTTATCTTTGTTGTAAATGCAGGCTACGGCGGTGGTTTCTCTAATGTTCCAACATTACTTTCGGACCACTACGGAATGAGTAATATCAGTGCAATTCATGGTATCACATTATCTGCATGGGCATTTGCAGGACTTACCGGTAACCAGATGGCAAACTGGATTGTAAGCAACTTTGGTGAAGTAGTTGAGGTTCACGGTGTAGAGGTTAACCCAACCGGTTATCAGACTGTATTGTATGTAACAATTGCACTTTATATCGTTGCATTGATTCTTTCTATGGTATTCGTTAAGCCGGTCAAGAAGGATGAACCAACTGAATAATTTTAATATTATATGTACATAATTAGGAGCTGTTACGAAAATGAACCGCTCCCCGTCAAGTAGACAATTAAAAAATATAAAATTTTTCCTGCCAGTAGGTAAAACCTGCTGGCAGTTTTTATGCGGTCTGCAGGTAGATTTCATGTTTTCCGTAGGTGTTAAAATCCCCAAGATTTCTTTGCAAACATTTATTATTGTAGAAATCAATATAATCCTCGGAATCTGATTGTGGTGCTAAGTTGTGGTGCATGAAATGTTTGTAAAAAAAATAGTTTTATGGTATAGTAATTTAGTTGTATTATGCGTAGACGTATATAATAGGATTTGTTTTTGTTTTATAGACTAATTTCTCTCTTGAACTGTAGCATACCATCAAATGAAATTATCCTATAAAGTAAAAATGATTTGAAAAAGTGGAGGAATGAATTATGGCAGAAATGATAAAAGTTGTATTAGATACAATGGGTGGAGATAATTCTCCAGGAGAACATGTACTAGGTGCAGTGAATGCTGTGAAAGAAAAAGAAGATATATTTATATACCTTACGGGTCCGGAAGACAAGTTAAAAGAAGAGCTTGCAAAATATGAATATCCAACAGACAGAATTGAGATTGTGAATACAACAGAAGAGATTACCTGTCACGATCAGCCGGTAAATGCAATCCGTCAGAAAAAAGATTCTTCTATGGTAGTAGGTCTTAAGATGGTGAAGGAAGGAAAGGCAGATGGTTTTGTGTCCTCTGGTAACTCCGGCGCACTTTTGGTTGGTGGTCAGGTCTTAGTTGGAAAAATGAAAGGAATCGAACGTGCACCTTTAGCACCAGTAGTTCCGACTATGAATGGTGTAAGTCTTTTAATTGACTGTGGTGCTAATGTAGATGCAAAAGCAAGTAATTTAGTTCAGTTTGCAAAGATGGGTTCCATTTATATGGAGAACGTTATAGGTGTGAAAAATCCTCGTGTGGCTATTG
This sequence comes from uncultured Clostridium sp., assembly GCA_964439445.1. Lineage (GTDB taxonomy): Bacteria > Bacillota > Clostridia > Lachnospirales > Lachnospiraceae > CAG-590. The sequence goes on from CAYTOQ010000028.1 coordinate 1,294, forward strand.
TGAATATCGGTGCAGAGGAGGAAAAGGGGAATGCGCTTGTAAAAGAGACCTTCCCGTTATTAAAAGAATGTAAAGACATTAACTTTATTGGAAGTATCGAAGCAAGAGATTTCCCATATGGAGCAGCAGACGTTGTAGTAACAGAAGCCTTTGTTGGTAATGTTATGTTAAAGCTTACAGAAGGTTTGGCGAAGGCTTTAATCAGTAAGGTAAAAGAGGGAATGACAGCAACCCCAATTTCAACATTAGGTGCAGCAATTGTAAAGCCTCAGCTTAAGAAAACATTAAAGTCCTTTGACACCTCTGAGCATGGTGGAGCACCACTTCTTGGATTAAATGGATTAGTGGTGAAGATTCATGGCAATGCTACGAATAAAGAGGTGAAAAATGCTTTGTTCCAGGTAGAAACCTTTAAACGTCAGGATATCAATGGAAAGATTAAAAAGCATTTATTAGAAGAAAAAGAAGCGTGATCCTTTGGATAATGGCAGTGTTATTTTGGTTGACGTTATAATATGAATGGGTTGTAGGAGAGCGGTTATGCTGAATTATGATGAAAAAGTGATTGAACAAAATATTCAATATGTATTTTCGGATAAGGCACTGTTAAAACAGGCGATGTCTCATAGTTCATTTATCAATGAAATGAAAAAAACAGGTATGGAAAGCTATGAACGATTGGAGTTTCTTGGCGATGCAGTTCTTGAATTGGTTACAAGCGAATTTTTGTTTGAAAATTATAGAGAGTTGACAGAGGGGCAACTTACCAAATTGCGTGCATCTATTGTCTGTGAGTTTACTTTATCGTCTGTATCGGAAATGCTTCATTTTGGGGACTATGTTTTGCTTTCAAAGGGAGAGGAATTAACAGGCGGTAGAAATCGTAGCTCGATTCTTTGTGATTTGTTTGAATCGGTGCTTGGAGCTATATATTTGGATGGAGGAATGGAAGCGGCAAGAAAATTTGCACATACATTTTTACTAACAGATATTGAGAATAAGTCCTTATTTTATGATGCGAAAACAACATTACAGGAAATGGTACAAAAAGATGGTAAGGGTGTTGTGACTTACGAATTATTAGAAGAATCTGGACCGGATCACAATAAAAAATTTGTGACAGAGGTTATGGTAGATGGCAAAAGCCTTGCACAGGGTGAAGGTTCATCGAAGAAAAATGCACAGCAAATGGCAGCATATAAGGCTATTTTAGCTTTGAAAAATAAAAACTGTGCCGACTAACAGAAACGGAGAAATTTATGTATTTAAAGAGTATTGAGGTATATGGATTTAAGTCCTTTGCCAATCGAATTGTATTTGAATTTAATAAAGGTATTACTGGTATTGTAGGTCCAAATGGTTCGGGTAAAAGTAATGTTGGTGATGCGGTACGTTGGGTGCTAGGAGAACAAAGCGCAAAGCAGCTTCGTGGCGCTAAGATGGAGGATGTTATCTTTGCGGGTACAGAGCTTAGAAAGCCACATGGTTCTGCATATGTTGCAATTACTTTGGACAATAGCGATCATTCTTTGCCAATTGATTACGAGGAAGTAACGGTTGCAAGACGTGTGTATCGTTCTGGAGAAAGTGAATATTTGATTAATGGAACAGTGAGTCGTTTGAAGGATGTTCATGCGTTATTCTTTGATACTGGTATTGGTAAAGAGGGATATTCTATTATTGGACAGGGTCAGGTTGAGCGTATTCTTTCTGGTAAGCCGGAGGAACGTCGAGAGCTGTTTGATGAGGCTGCAGGTATTGTGAAGTATAAGAAAAACAAAGCAGCAACAGAGAAGTCGTTAGCGGCAGAGAGAGAGAATCTAAGCCGTGTAAATGATATTTTATCTGAGTTAGAAAAGCAGGTTGGACCTTTAGAGAAGCAATCAGAGGTTGCAAAAAAATACTTGCTTTATAAGGGTGAATTAAAACGTTTTGATGTCAATGTGTTCTTGTTAGAAAATGAGCGTATTGACAGCTTATTAAAAGAGAATGAAGAGAAATTACATATTGTCAATGATGACTGTGAACGTTTAAAAAAGGAATACGAGGATACTAAGAATGAGTATGAACGTATCGAAACGGTTTTAGAACAATGTAATCAGTCTATTGATGAGAACCGTAATAAAATCCATGAGTTAAAGCTTCAAAATGAGCGTAATGAAGGTGAAGTAAATGTATTGAATCAGCAGATTTCTAATGCGAAATCTACGGATGTACATATGAGCGAGCAGATTGACCGTATTAATCAATCTCTAGCGACGCAGGAGAAGGAAAAGCTTGAATTTCAGGAAAAGAAGTCAATTCTTGATGAGAAGATGGACTCTGCAGATGATGTAGTAGAGGAAGCTAGAGAAGTCAGTGAGGGTATTGAAGAGGAAATTGTTAAGCTTGAGGAAGAAATTGAGAAGAGCAAAGCGGATATCATTGAGTATATGAATGGTGACGCAAACCTGAAGGAAAAGGTTGGTCGTTATGATGCGATGCTCGAAAACATCAATTTCCGTAAGACTCAATTGAATCAGCGGTTCTTACAATTTAAGACAGATGAGATGAAGGACAAAGAGGAATATGAAAAGCATAACACCTCTCTGGCTGAGATTGAGCAAACAGTAGCAGATATCCTGTCAAAATTGGAAAAGGTAGATACAGATTTAGATAGCAATACCATTGCAACCAATGAGAACAAAACCCGTCTGTTTAATGCAAACAACGAGTATAGCAGTGTGAAGTCTAAGCTGGAGGCACTTCGCAATATTACAGAGCGATATGATGGTTATGGTAATTCCATTAAGCGTGTTATGGAGCAGAAAGATAGCAATCCAGGTATTGTAGGTGTTGTTGCAGACATTATTCAGGTAAATCAGGAATACGAGATTGCTGTGGAAACGGCTCTTGGTGGAAGTATTCAAAATATTGTTACTGACAATGAAAATACAGCAAAACGTTTGATTAATTTCTTGAAAAAGAATCGTTTTGGTAGAGCAACATTTTTACCACTTACTACCATTGGTGGGAAGTATAGTGAATTCAGTAATAAAGATGCTTTGAAGGAAAAGGGTGTTATTGGATTAGCAAAAGATTTGGTCAAGGTTCACGACAAATATAGTGCGGTAACCAATCATTTGTTAGGTCGAATTCTTGTGGTAGATACCATTGATAATGCTATTGCAGTGAATAAGAAATATAATCAAAGCTTGCGTATTGTTACCAAGGAAGGAGAACTATTGACTCCTGGTGGTGCAATGACTGGTGGTGCGTTTAAGAATTCTTCTAATTTGTTAGGTAGAAAGCGTGAGTTGGATGAACTTTCAAAGGAGCTTACTGAGATTAACAATGAAATTGCACTTGCGACAAAGGAAGAGACCGAGCTTCGCACAGTTCGTGAGGAATTAAAGACTGCGAAGGAGGATATGAATCTTCAGTTGCAGGAGTTATATTTGCAGAAGAATACCGTTAGTATGAATATTGAGCAGGTTTCTAAGAATCTTGCAGAGACAGCCAATGCGTTTGCGTCTGTGAATCGTGAGAGCAAGGAACTTGAGTCTCAGGTTGAAGAGATTAACCAGAATAAGAATGAGCTTTACGAAAACCATAAGCAGGCAGAAGCTGCAAAACAGGCTTTAGAAGAGCGTATTGTTGGTTTAGAGGATCAGGTTGTATCTAAGAAAGAAGAATTAAAGCTTGCGAATGAGAAGGTTTCGGAGTTGATGCTTGAATTCAATACGATTAAACAGCAGGATGATTTCTTGATTGAAAATCTTCGTCGTATCCGTGCGGAAGAGAATAAGTTAAAGGAAGAGTTGGAATTGTATCGTTCCCAGATGTCAGATTCCGGTAAGGCGATTGAGGGCTTGGTGGCTAAGATTAACCAGTATAAGACCTTGATTGAAGCAGACCGTAAGGAGATTATGACCTTAGAGGGTAAGCTTGCAAAAGACCTTACAGACAAGGAAGAATTAAATGCAAAGCATAAGGAATTTTTTGCAAAGCGTGAAAGGTTAAATGAAGAAATTACCAAGCTTGATAAATCTGCATTTAAGCTGTCTGCTCAGCTAGAAAAGATTACAGAGCAAGCAGATTCCCTTAGTAAATATATGTGGGAAGAGTATGAGTTAACCTATCAGACAGCAGTTGAGTTAAAGGACGATACCCTGAATGATCTTGATAGCTTGAAGCGTGAGGTGACTGCAGTAAAAGCTAAAATTAAGGCGTTGGGTGATGTCAATGTCAATGCAATTGAGGATTACAAGCTCGTTTCAGAGCGTTACGAGTTCTTAAAGGGACAGCATGACGATATCATCAAAGCGGAGACCAATCTGTTACAGATTATTGCAGAGTTAGACGCTGCAATGCGCACACAGTTTGAGGAGAAGTTTAATGAGATTCAAGTTATGTTCGATAAGGTATTCCGTGAGTTGTTTGGTGGTGGTAAGGCAACTTTAGAGCTTGTGGATAACGAAGATATCTTAGAGGCTGGTATTCGTATCATTGCACAGCCACCTGGAAAGAAATTGCAGAATATGATGCAGTTGTCCGGTGGTGAAAAAGCGTTGTCAGCCATTGCGTTGCTATTTGCAATCCAGAGCTTGAAGCCATCGCCGTTTTGTCTGTTAGACGAGATTGAGGCTGCGTTGGATGATTCTAATGTTACCAGATATGCGAAGTATCTTAACAAGCTTACAAAGGATACACAGTTTATCGTTATTACTCACAGAAAGGGTACAATGGAAGCGGCAGATGTTCTCTATGGTATTACCATGCAGGAGAAGGGTGTGTCTACACTGGTATCGGTTAACCTTATTGAGAATGAGTTAGATGACTAATGCAAGATGTATAATATTTCATCTATAGGAGAGATGCATATGTTTGATTTTTTTAAGAAAAAGAAAAGTAAAACAGAAGAATTTGATGAGCAACTTGAACAAGCTGTTATGCAAGAAGAAGCTGAACAAGAAGAGGAAGCAAGCGAACAAATTGAAGAGAGTAAAATTGCGGAACAAACTAAACAGGAATTGGAAAGTATTGTATCACTAGAACAAGATTCTTTAGAGCAAAATACTAGCATTGATGAACCACAAGAAGAAGCAGAGCAAGAAGAGGTAGAAGAGCTTCAGGAAAAGCCGACTAAGAAAAAAGGCTTGTTTGGTCGTTTGTTTGCAGGTCTTACAAAGACTAGAGATAGCATTAATGAGAGTTTTAACCAGTTATTTAGCGGCTTTTCTTCTATCGACGATGATTTTTATGATGAACTGGAAGAAACGCTGATTATGGCAGATTTAGGTCTTGATACGACTGAGCGTATCATTGATGAGTTAAAGACCTTAGTGAAAAAGAATCACATCAAAGAGGTAGAAGCTTGTAGAGAGTTAGTTGTGAATATTATTAAAGAGCAGATGTTAGTGGATGACAGTGCTTACGATTTTGAGGATAAAAAGACGGTTATGCTTATTATTGGCGTAAATGGTGTTGGAAAGACCACCTCTATTGGTAAACTAGCGGCTCAGTATAAGGGACGCGGAAAGCGTGTTCTGATGTGTGCAGCCGATACCTTCCGTGCAGCAGCCATCGACCAGCTAAAGACCTGGGCAAATCGTGCTGGTGTAGAAATTATTGCACAGAATGAAGGTTCAGACCCTGGTGCGGTAACCTTTGATGCGGTAAAAGCAGCGGCAGCCAGAGATGTGGATATTTTATTGATCGATACAGCCGGACGTCTTCACAACAAGAAGAACCTTATGGATGAGCTTGCGAAGATGAAAAAGATTATCGAAAGAGAATATGGAGATGCACATTTAGAAACACTAATTGTATTAGATGGCTCTACTGGGCAGAATGCGTTAGAGCAGGCTAGACAGTTTAGTACAGTTACAGAAATTAATGGTATTATTTTGACAAAGCTGGATGGAACTGCAAAAGGCGGTATTGCCATTGCAATCCAGTCAGAGTTGAATGTTCCGGTTAAGTACATTGGTGTTGGTGAGCATATTGATGATTTGCAAAAATTTGATCCAGAGACTTATGTCAATGCATTATTTGCTGATATGGACACCAGAAGCGATATTGAGATTTTAATATCGGAAAAGGAATAACTTCTAAGAAATAGTTACGCTAGATATTGTTGTCTATATATGTAATGGATTGGACATAAAAACAAAAGTTTCTCGTGTATATAGGAGGATAAGTAAATGTTAACATTAGAGAAGTTTGAAGAAGCATATAATACGGTCCAAAAGGTTGTAAACCAAACAAAGCTGATTTACAGTGATTTCTTTAGCGCCCAAAGTGGTAACAAAGTATATTTGAAGCCGGAAAATCTTCAAGTAACTGGCGCATATAAGATTCGTGGTGCATATTATAAAATTTCTACTTTGACAGACGAGGAAAGAAGTAAGGGATTAATTACTGCATCGGCTGGTAATCATGCACAGGGTGTAGCATTTGCTGCTAAGGCGTATGGTGTGAAAGCGACCATTGTTATGCCGACCACAACTCCTTTGATTAAGGTGAATCGTACAAAGTCTTACGGAGCGGATGTGATTCTTTACGGAGATGTGTATGATGAGTCTTGTCAGTATGCATTAGAGCTTGCTGAGGATAAAGGGTTAACATTTATTCATCCATTTGATGATTTGGATGTTGCGTGTGGTCAGGGTTCGATTGCTATGGAGATTATTAAAGAGCTTCCAACGGTAGATTATATCTTGGTTCCGATTGGTGGCGGCGGATTGGTTACCGGTGTTTCCACCTTGGCGAAAATGTTGAATCCAAACATTAAGGTAATTGGTGTAGAACCAGCCGGAGCTGCTTGTATGAAGGAATCTTTGAAGAATGGTAAGGTTACTACATTGCCAGCAGTGGATACTATCGCAGATGGTACAGCGGTTAAAACCCCTGGTAGTAACATTTTTCCTTATATCAAGGAGAATGTGGATGAGATTGTTACAGTGGAAGACAGCGAATTAATCGTTGCTTTCTTAGACATGTTAGAGAATCATAAAATGCTGGTTGAAAACTCAGGTTTATTAACAGCAGCAGCAGTTAAGAAACTGAATTTTAAAGACAAAAAGGTTGTAAGTATCTTAAGTGGAGGTAATATGGATGTGATTACCTTTGCTTCTGTTGTACAGCATGGTTTGATTGCTAGAAGCAGAATCTTTACTGTTTCGGTATTGCTTCCGGATAAGCCGGGAGAGCTTATGAATGTGAGTTCTATTATTGCCGAATTACAGGGTAATATTATCAAGCTTGAGCACAATCAGTTTGTCAATTTGAACCGTAATGCTGCTGTGGAATTGATTATAACGATGGAAGCATTTGGACCTGAGCACAAAGACCAGATTCTTCACGTGCTGGCAGAGAAGGGATATCGGCCATTAGAGAAGAATCCGAAGAGTATTTATTGATATCTCAGGAATAGTTCGATATATATATTATTTAAAAAGGAGAGTATCGTATTATGACGGAATTAAAACACACAGATTCGTTATATGATATCGGGATTGCGGTAGATGTTGGCTCTACCACAATCGATGTGTGTTGTGTAAATGTTACTCATAACACGGATATACTCTCTTTTTCTTTTGCAAATCCACAGCATATATATGGTGCAGATGTAGTGACGAGAATTCGATACGCTATGCAGTCGGAGGAGAATAGAATACAGTTGAGAGATATGGTCTATCACGCGTTGAAAGAAAAGCTGGAAGATTATCTAGGAGATAGAGTTCAATCTGTCAAGGAAATCGTGTTTAGTGGGAATACTACAATGTTACACATATTACAGGGATTTTCGGTGGATGGACTTTCCTGTGCACCATTTACTCCGGTATCAATTGAGGCTGAAAAAAAGTGTATTGAGTGGAATTGGTTTGATGAAGATAAGATTGGTATTACTTGCATTTTTCTTCCGGGAATTTCGGCATTTGTGGGGGCTGATATTTTAGCGGGTGCAATGTATCTGGAAATGGGATATCAGGATAAATATGATTTACTTGTTGATTTAGGTACAAATGGAGAGATACTTTTATTAAATCAGTCAAAAGGCTATGCAGCCTCAACCTCCTGTGGTACGGTATTTGATTCGGCTGTGACAGGAGCGCGATATGGAAGCGAATGTATTCGGGTGATTGCAAACTGTATAAAACGTGGCTTGATTAATGCAGACGGGGTGTTAGCGGAACCTTTTTTTGAGAAGGGAATTCAGTTAGATAAGGGATATAGTATAAAACAAGATCATATTCGTAAATTCCAATTGGCAAAAGCGGCACTCTATGCAGGTATTGTTTGTTTAATACAAGAGGCTTCAATTGATTGGAGACAGATTGGAAAAGTATATATAAGCGGTGGGTTAGGCTTTTATATGAATATAAGAGATGCATTTGTTGTAAAGCTATTACCGGAGGAGCTTGCAGGAAAGATATGCGTCAGTGGGAATTCTTCTTTAGAAGGTGCAAAACAATGGTTGTTGGCAACTGATACAGAAAGAATGAATAGGATGCAACAATACGAAAGTGTAAAACGGAGAACAAAATGTATTGAATTATCGAATCTTAGTATTTTTAAGGATTGTTATATTCAAGCTTTGGACTTCTGATGATTGCGAGGGGTTGTTATGGAGTATAAAGGACAATACGAAGAAAATGATGAAATATTAGAATGGAATCAGGTGACACAAGCATCATCTAATGCAATTAAAATGAGCAAGAGAAAAAAACGCTTCCTTACCGTTTGCATATGTATGCTATGTATGGTTAGTCTCTATTTGACAATTGTATATTCAGATAATGCATTTATCAAAAAATGGCGTACGATATACATCGAAACTGCAATGACAACAACGAGTCATAAATGGCTTGCTACATTATTCTTTCCGGATAGCGTAATTGATGAGGTGATGGCAAATCAAAAGGATAATCTCAATCAACAAAAGAAGTTATCAAGTTCCTGGGATGAGGATAACATTAATGTTATAAATGAGCAGGAGAAAGATTTTTTTGAAAAATATTGGGAGTTGGATTCCGATTCGGTGCGAAAGTATTTTGAAAAAGAATCAAAGCTTACAAAAGATGGATATGATTCTATTTTGATAGAGGATTTTGAACAGAATAAAAAGCTACAGACTGTGCATGGAGATCCGATTTATGTGATTGATACAGAGAATAATCTATTGATTATCGGTGTATCTGGTGATGGATTCAAAGGGAAAATGGCAATTGTAAAAAATCCAAACCAAGTGTCTATGGCAAAAGCGTTGGGTCTTGGCTCCTATGGGCAGGAAGCAGAATCCTTTGCAGAAACCAATGATGCATTATTGGTTATGAATGCCAGTGGATTTGTGGATGTGGATGGTGTCGGTACAGGAGGTCAGGTGAAAGGCTCCCTTCTCGTGGATGGTGTGGAATATGGTAGTCCCTCTACCGATGCCACGTGGAGATTCTGTGGAATGAAGAATAACAATAAGATGTATGTCACAGGATATCCTTCTGGCGAGGTTAGTGAATATCGCTGGGGAATGGAGTTTCGTCCGGCATTAATTGTGGATGGAAAGAGTGTTGTAAATGACACGTTTGGTATGGGAATACAGCCTCGTGCAGCAATTGGTCAAACAAAAAATGGAGATGTGCTGTTACTTGTTGTGGATGGTCGGCAAGTTGGATATAGCCTGGGCTGTACGGTGGCTGACTGCACCGATATATTTATGGAATATAAAGGTTATCAGGGAATGAATCTAGATGGTGGTAGTTCAGCAGTGATGTGGTATAAGGGGAATTATATAACATCATCGTCTAGTGTGACAGGAAAAGGACGTTATATGCCAAATGCATTTATTGTGAAAAGAGCAACAGATGCGGATGTAGTGATTCCATCTGTTCCAGCAAATGAGGAATAGTGTGAATTTATTTGTTTCATAATGGAGGCGATTGAATGAATATACCAAGACAGTTTTATGGAATGAATTATATATCAAGATTATTTTCAAATTTTCAGGATGGAGAGGTAGTGGATTGTCCAAAGCTATGTTTTAGCGAGCTTTACAATGTATCAGAAATCCCGCTGCCGATAAAAGATACCTCGGAGCTTGGAATGTCAGCATTTGAACTTTCTAAGATGTTAAGGACATTGGTCACTACCCGTTCTTGTAGACTTGATGGCTTGGGAATCGCCAGAGGTGAAAATATAATTTGTTCCGGTTATCGTCCGCCTTATTCGAAAGAGAATCCGCATATTACAAATTCTACTTGTAAAACCATAACAGCGATTGCGGTAATGTTTGCGGTGTCAGAAAATTTGTTGGGGTTAGAAGATACGGTGTTATCCTTCTTTCCGGAATATGAAACGATGATGACTTCCAGATATGTAAAGCAAATGACGGTTGAACATTTACTGACTATGACTTCTGGCACGAAATGTACAGAAATCACTGCGATGGTGGAGAATGATTGGGTAAAGGCTTTTTTGTTGACGGATTGCCAGAGTGAGCCTGGAACACAGTTTGTTTATAATAGTATGAATACGTATATGCTGTCTGCAATTCTTGCAAAGACAACAGAGATGGGGTTGTTGGAATATCTAAAACCTCGTTTGTTTGAACCTCTTGGAATCAACAATGTCACATGGGAGCTTTGCCCTAAAGGAATTGAGCGTGGTGGATGGGGAATGCACCTGTCTTTAGATGGAATGTTAAAGATTGGTCTGTTTCTAGCAAATGATGGAAAATATGCGGGGAAACATTTGATTGACTCTTCTTATATTCGCAAAATGAAAGAGACAAAAGTGGAACAGGATGTGGATGCGCTGGCTACAGGGTATGGATATCAATTATGGCATCTACCTGATGATTTTTATATGTTAAGTGGTATGTATGGACAACATGTTATTATAGACGAAAAGCATAAACTTGTGATTGCTACCAATGCCCATAATGATAAAATGTTTCCGGATTCTTTGTTTACAAGAATTATATTAGACTGTATGAAGGGTGAAGCTTTGTATCAGCCTGATACAAAACGAAAAGAAAAGATGTTGTATAAGAAATTTATGCAGGAATTTGATATGTTTTGTCATGATTGGGATTTACCGAAAGCGACAAAGGAATTGCCTTATGCGTTGTATTGTAGAAACCAGGAAAAACGTATTGCAGAAGAGAGCGCACGTCTTAGAGAAGCCTGTATGTCGTTTGATGGAAAGAGGTTGCATATAGAACAGGCAACATTTAAACTGTTTCCATACATGATGAGAGGAATGTATCAGTTTCCACCATTTGCGGTGTCTGGGATACTGTTTAAGGTATCAGAAGATACCATAAAAATGTGTTTTCTTAAGGAGCAGGTAAAAAGAGACAGGAAAGAATATACGGCGCAGGAAAAGCTTGTTATCAAAGCTGGCTATGTTAGATATTTTTATCAGACGATTACCATCGGACCGAATGAAATTCATCTTGCAGCAAAGGTCTATCTTTCAAAGGACGAGGATGACAATGATGTGATGCAATTGGATATGGTGTTTCCTGCTACTGGATTTAGCAGAAAAATTAAGTTTTTCTTGTTAGAAGATAAAATATCAATCGAGTGTATGGAATATCCAGATATGAAAGCAATTGTGGAACAGGTAGTATATGGTGAAACCACACTCGGGGGAAATTCCATTGATTTGACAGGAAAGCTACCAGAGGGAATTAAGGTATTATTGGATCATAAAGTGGAGCCGAGGGTGAATGGAATTCTTTATTGAAACTCTTATACAATATGTGGTATACTAATTGAGTTTTAGGACATAATATATGATTTTATACACAAAAGAAAGGTAAGACTGTTAGAATAATCGTTGTTCTAATTGTAATGTGATGACATGAGACTTTGCAGCTTGTACAGTGGAAGTAGTGGTAATTGCATATATGTCGGTTCGGATAATACCCATGTTTTAATTGATGTGGGAGTCAGTATGAAGAAAGTGGTGGCAGCTCTTCAGGAGATTGATATTAAACCAGAAGAGTTGGATGCAATATTGATTACGCATGAACATTCAGACCACATTGGTGGGCTTGGAGTATTCTTGCGCAAATATGGTATTCCTGTATATAGTACAAGTAAAACCTTAGAAGCAGTAAGTCAGTATAAGGGTATTGGAAAGGTTGATTTTGGGTTGTTTCACGGAGTAGAACCAGAACAATCCTTTGCGTTAAAGGATTTGTATATTAAGCCGATTAGTACTTGGCATGATGCAGCAGATCCGGTGTGTTATACTGTGTCAGATGCTCATCATAAGATTTCCATAGCGACTGACTTAGGGGATTACGATGAACATATTGTAAGAGAGCTTTCTGGCTGTGATGCAATGTTGATTGAAGCAAACCACGATGTACGTATGTTGGAGGTTGGACCCTATCCATATCACCTAAAGCAAAGAATTCTTGGTAAAAGAGGACATTTGTCCAATGAGCGTGGCGGGCAATTGGTGAGAGAGCTTCTAAATGATCATATTAGAGGCATTTATCTCGGGCATTTGAGTAAAGAGAATAATTATCCGGAATTAGCATATGAAGCTGTTAAGGGAGAACTTTACGGTAATCCTTATAGTATGGATGAGAGAGATTTTAATATGATGGTTGCGAATAGAGATTGTTGTTCTAAAATAATTGAAGTATAATGACAATTGTTTTAAAATGTGAAAGATTACACAGTGGTTTAGCACTGTGTATATAAGAGGAATATACATAAAGGAGATTTTTCATTATGAAGAAAACAGTAATTTCAGTAGTAGGTATGGATAAGGTTGGTATTATTTTTCAGGTATGTAAATATCTTGCCGGAAATCAGATTAACATTTTAGATATTGCACAGACCATTGTTCAGGAATGGTTTAATATGATTATGATTGTTAATATTGAAAATTCAAATAAGGATTTTGCAACAATCGCATCTGAATTAAAGCAGATCGGTGATGAGATTGGTGTAAACATCACATTACAACAGGAAGAAATTTTTGACATGATGCACAGATTATAAGCTTTGGGACAGAAAGGATTATGTATGTCATATAAATAATGATTTGGCAAATTATGCGTATGAATAAAATTAGGAAGAGGATGAAGATATGATTAATATAAAAGAAGTTATGGAAACCAATGCCATGATTCGCGAGGAGAACTTGGATGTTCGTACCATCACGATGGGTATTTCGCTATTAGATTGTATTACGGATGATTTAAAGACAACCTGCGATAAGGTGTATGAAAAAATTACTACTTCAGCTAAGGATTTGGTTAAGGTTGGTAAGGAATTAGAGATGGAATTCGGTATCCCAATTGTGAATAAGCGAATTTCCTTGACTCCGATTGCAATGGTGGGTAGTGCTTGTTGTAAATCAAGTGCAGATTATGTGGAGATTGCAAAGACCTTAGACGAAGCAGCAAAGACAGTAGGAGTTAACTTTATTGGTGGTTATTCAGCTTTGGTTTCAAAAGGTATGACACCTTATGATGAGATGTTGATTCGTTCGATTCCGGAAGCGTTAAATGTTACACAGTTCGTATGTAGTAGTGTAAATGTAGGTTCCACCAAGACCGGTATCAATATGGATGCAGTGAAATTAATTGGTGAGATTGTAAAAGAAAGTGCTGAGCTTACTGCAGATCGAGATTGTATTGGACCGGCAAAGTTTGTAGTGTTCTGTAATGCACCAGATGATAATCCGTTTATGGCGGGTGCGTTCCACGGAGTAACGGAAGCAGATCGTATTATCAACGTAGGTGTTTCTGGTCCTGGTGTAGTGAAACGTGCCTTAGAAGCTGTTCGCGGGGAGAATTTTGAAGTGCTTTGCGAAACCATTAAGAAGACGGCGTTCAAGGTTACACGTGTAGGTCAGTTGGTTGCAAAGGAAGCTTCTGCAAGACTTGGAGTACCATTTGGAATTATTGATTTGTCTTTGGCACCAACGCCTGCGGTTGGAGACAGTGTTGGTGAGATTCTAGAAGAGATTGGATTAGAGTATGCAGGTGCGCCAGGTACAACGGCAGCGCTTGCCTTGTTAAATGATCAGGTTAAGAAGGGCGGTGTAATGGCATCTTCTTATGTTGGTGGTTTGAGTGGTGCATTTATTCCTGTTTCTGAGGACCAGAGAATGATTGATGCTGCAAGCTGTGGTGCATTAACCTTAGAAAAGCTTGAGGCAATGACTTGTGTATGCTCGGTAGGTCTTGATATGATTGCAATCCCTGGCGATACAAAAGCAACAACCATTTCTGGTATTATTGCAGATGAGATGGCAATTGGTATGGTGAACCAGAAGACGACAGCGGTTCGAATTATTCCGGCAGTTGGCAAGAAAGCTGGAGAGATTTTGAATTTTGGTGGTTTGCTCGGTTATGCGCCAATTATGAAGGTGAATGAATATAGTTGTGATGCCTTCATCAATCGTGGTGGACGTATTCCGGCCCCAATTCACAGTTTTAAGAACTAAGACTTAATTATATTAAGTGTAAAATAAGAATTACTTTAGTGCAATGTTGATTTAGTTAATAAAATTATGCAAGTTAACATTTCTTAAGAAAAAATTAAGATGTTTCCTCTTGATAAAAGTGCTATAGTACAAGTGTTAGAGAGATAATTTTTAGGGGGAATGTTATGTTTACATTTACGAACGTACCATTAATGATTGCATTATTTATTCTTGTTGGAATGACTTTTTGGCTTATGTTTCATTCTTTACAAAAAGACGCGAGAGATGAGGAAGCGTTTTATAACTCCTTAACAGAAAGAGAAAAACAGGAATACAATAAGACGATGAACAGAGAGCTTGGTTCCAAACATGCCTCTGTTGTTGGTAATAGTATTTCAACTAGTCGAAAGTTTTAGATACATATAAGAAGAAGACCTGTGGTTTGAAACCATGGGTCTTTTTCTGTGTTGTTCTAGTTGTAGTATATAACATAAATTTCTTAAGACATGCATAGTATGTGATAAGCACAAATTGGAGTAAGTATTTGAACGAAATTTATTCAGAGGTTAGAGAACATTTACGTCAACAACACGCAATGAATACACAGGAAATTTGCGGAAAAAAGCTAGACAATTTCAATAATTATAGGTATTATGGGAATGGTGATGCTATAGGGAAGAGAGAGGGTTCCACTATCAGTATCTTGAATTTAAAGATATGTTTCTTTTTAGTCTGTGTTATGTTGTTTTCTTTTTATATTTATGGCGGACAGGACGTCAAAAAAGGTGCCGCTATGGCTTATGAAGAGATGAAAGTGCAAATAACCAAATTAGAACAAGAGGAACCTGCCGTAAAACAAGCCATGAGCTATGTTCGAAAAGCATATCATAAGGTTGAGGATTTTACGGAGACATATATGGATACAGGAGATTGAGTTATGACAAAATTAGCACTATCAGATGAGATTTTAATGGAGATTGAAAAACCAGCCAGATATATCGGAAATGAAGTGAATATGGTAAAAAAGGATTTGGATACAGTGGATATTCGATATTGTATGTGTTTTCCGGATGTCTATGAGATTGGTATGAGTCATTTAGGAATTCAGATTCTTTATGATATGATTAACAAAAGAGAAGATGCCTATTGTGAGCGTGTCTATTCTCCATGGCCGGATTTGGATAAAATTATGAGAGAACAAAATATTCCGTTATTTTCTTTGGAAACCCAGTCGCCTATTAAGGAATTTGATTTTTTGGGAATTACTTTGCAATATGAAATGTGTTATACCAATGTATTGCAGATTTTAGAGCTTTCAAACATTCCAATCTGGGCGAAGGACCGTACGTTGGAGAATCCAATTGTATTTGGTGGAGGACCTTGTAGTTATAATCCGGAGCCGATTGCGGATTTTTTTGATGTGTTTTATATAGGTGAGGGTGAAACGCGTTATAACGATGTATTTGATTTGTATAAGGAGCTGAAGAAGAAAAATGCTTCAAGGGAAGAGTTATTACATGCCATTTCTAAGATTCCTGGAATGTATGTTCCTTCGATGTATGAGGTGACTTATAACGAGGATGGTACCATTGCTTCCTTTGAACCGAAATATGAGGATGTGCCGAAAACGATACGGAAAGAAATTGTATTAGATTTTGACAGCGCACCATATCCGGAAAAACCGTTAGTGCCATATATCAAAGCAACGCAGGATAGAGTGACCTTGGAGATTATGCGTGGCTGTATCCGCGGCTGTCGTTTCTGTCAGGCGGGAATGATTTATCGTCCGACGAGACAGAAGGATGTGGACCTTTTAAAAAAATATGCAAAGGAAATGATTGCGAACACTGGACACGAGGAGATTTCTTTGAGTTCTTTGAGTTCTTCGGATTATGAATGTCTGAAGGAATTTATTTATTTTTTAATTGATGAAATCAGTAATAATGACGTGAATATTTCGTTACCATCCTTAAGAATTGATGCATTTTCATTAGATGTAATGAAGAAAGTACAGGATGTAAAAAAGAGCTCCTTAACCTTTGCTCCGGAAGCTGGAACACAACGTCTACGTGATATAATAAATAAGGGCTTAACGGAAGAGGTCATTTTAAATGGTGCGATGCAGGCATTTAAAGGTGGTTGGAATAAGGTGAAATTCTACTTTATGTTGGGACTACCTTTCGAGACTGTGGAGGATGCAGAAGGAATCCCACAGTTGTGTGAAACGGTTGCTAAGGCATATTACACGATTCCGAAGGAGGAGCGAAATGGAAAGGTAGCGATTACAGCGTCTGCTTCCTTCTTTGTTCCGAAGCCGTTTACACCATTTCAGTGGGCGCCGATGTTAGATCCGCATACTTACAAAGACAGAGCACATCATGTAAAGGATACATTTAGACAGCAGTTAAATGCGAAGTCTATGAAGTTTACCTATCACGAAACGGATGTGTCAGCACTAGAGGGTGTGTTTGCAAGAGGAGACCGTAAGATTAACCAAGTCATCTATGATGCCTATAAAAGCGGTTGTCTTTTTGATTCCTGGACGGAATGGTTTGATAATGAAAAATGGATGGCAGCATTTGAAAAAAATGGAATCGATATGAATTTCTATACAACAAGGGAACGCGACGTGGAGGAAATCTTACCATGGGATTTTATTGATATTGGTGTGACGAAGCGTTTCTTAATCGAAGAATGGGAGCGTGCAAAACAGGGTGTTGTAACACCGAATTGTCGTGAAAAATGCTCTGGCTGTGGTGCAGCCGGATTTGGAGGAGGTGTCTGCTTTGAAGGTAAGAATTAAATATACGAAATCCGGACATCTCAAGTTTATTGGGCATTTGGATGTAATGCGTTTTTTTCAAAAGGCTGTAAAACGAGCTGGATTGGATATTGCGTATTCGCAAGGTTTTAGTCCGCATCAATTAATGTCCTTTGCGGCTCCTTTGGCGCTTGGCGTTACCAGTGAAGGGGAATACTTTGATGCAGAATTTAACACCCTTGTTTCTTCAGATGAGTTTGTGAGACGATTTAATGAGCAAATGGTAGAAGGAATGGTGGTAAATGATGTGATTTTGCTTCCGGATAACGCAAAGAATTCTATGTCCATTGTTGCAGGCTCCGATTATTATGTTACAATTCTGGATAAAGAAACAGATATAGAGTGTGCAAAGCGGAAAGAAAAGCTACTTGAGATGGTTCCTCATTTATTGGAAAAGGACACCATCGAGGTTCTTCGTAAGACTAAGAAGAATGAGAAGGTTGAGGACATTAAGCCTGGAATCTTCCGGTTGTCAGTGGAAGAGGATAAGATCTATATGTTTCTTGCCACTGGTAGTGAATATAATTTGAAGCCGGAATCTGTTATTGAAGCACTATGTAAGGAGACAGGCTTTTTGTACAACAAGTTTGATTATCAGGTGCATCGTATTGAGACCTATATGAAAAATGAAAAGGGAGAATTGGTTTCACTGTTGGAAAGTGGAACAAGGATTGAATAGATATGTCACAAAAGAAAATATATATTGGAAAAAGAATTTTTACGTTATGTTTAATCGTGGTACTTGCTTTGTCTAGCAGTTATCCTGTAGCTGCAAAGGAAAAGATATCCAAGATTTCCCTATCGGGAAAATCTGCGGTTATTATGGATATGGATTCCGGTGAGATATTATTTAGTAAAAATGCGAATACCAAGCGTCATAATGCCAGTACTACGAAGCTTGCAACAGCAATTGTGGCGGTGGAAAAGAACAAATCATTAAAGAAAAAAATAAAGATATCCGGTAATGCCAGTGGCAATGGTAGCAGTGCGGATACCGTAAAGCTTGGTATGCGTACAGGTGATTCCTATTATCTCAAGGATTTATTACATGCAATGCTTATAAAGTCAGCCAATGACACTGCGGTTGCCATTGCAGAAGGAACCAGTGGAAGTACATCCCGTTTTATGAAGCAGGTTAACAAAAAAGTAAAAGAGATTGGTTGCAAGAATACGGTGTTTGGAACACCGAATGGGTTGCGTTCCAGTAATACGCATTACACAACTGCAAAGGATTTGGCTTTGATTATGCGATATGCTTACCAGAATGAGGAAATCCGTAGTATATTGAAAAAGAAAAGTTATTCTTTTAAGAGTATAGGTGGTAGAAAACACTCTGTCACCAATACCAATGTGTTATTGAACAGCAAGGATTATTATTGTGTAGGCAAAACCGGAAATGGATGGACTGCAAAATATTGCTTTACAGGAGTGTACACTTATAAAGATCATTCTTATGTGATTGTCACATTGGGATGCGGGTCCGATGGCAGTAAATGGAGTGATGCAAGAAAGCTGATGGCTGCCTGTAAGAAGAATGCTAAAGAGGTTTCAAAAAATCTTGCGTTAAATCAAAAAACAGCAGAGATTGCAGTGGGTGCCACTGTTGATTTAAAGGTATCGAGAAGTAAGGCAGATGTTGAATGGTCCAGCAAGGATGAAAATATTGCAACCGTGGATGAGAATGGTGTTGTCACTGGAATACAGGAGGGAGAAACCACCATTTGTGCCAAGGTATATGGCAAGACATTGAAGTGTAAGGTAAGAGTTTTACGAAAGTAGTAGGGCGTACATTATGACACAGGCAGTTATTACACAATTGAATAACAATCGTTTTCTTCTTATATATGAAGAGAATCAATTGGTGGAGTGTCATCCGTTACAGGAAGAACATTTTTTGCAGATTGGTAATATCTACATTGGACGTGTAGAAAAGGTTGTGAAAAACATTCAGTCTGCATTTATTCGATTGGATGAAGATAACGTTGGGTATCTTCCGTTAAATGACAAACCAGCTATCATACTGAATCGAAAGTTGCCGAAGGGATTACCGTCCATTGCGGAGGGCGACACTATTCTTGTACAGGTGGAGCAGGAGCCACAGAAGATGAAACAGGCCAGAGTGACTGGAAATATCTGTTTGAATGGTGATTATGTGGCATTGGACTTAAACGATGGAATGCTTGGTGTATCCAAAAAGATTAAAGATGAGGAACATGCAAAGGCATTAAAGAATCTGATTCTAAATGAAAAGACAGCTAGAAATGCATCGGACGAACAAGAAGCATTAGATAGCGGTTATGATGTTCTGGAATATGGATGCATTATGAGAACGGCTTGTGAAAATGCATCGGATGAGGCGATTATAGCCGAATATAGACGTTTTTGTGTGGAAATGGATGAATTAATCCATAAAGCTCGATTTGAACGAAATACAGGTTGTGTGAAAGCTGGACAGTGTGAGTATATATCCTTGATGCGAGAGTATGGTTTTGAGCGTATTGACGAGATAAAGACAGACTTGGAGGATGTATATAAAAAGTTACAGTCTTCAAATTTGAATGTGATATTCTATGAAGATAAGGAATATCCGTTGTATAAGCTGTTAAATTTAGAAAGTGAACTTCAAAAAATACTGAACAAAAAGGTTTGGTTAAAATCCGGTGGTTTTTTAATCATTGAACCAACGGAAGCCATGGTGGTGATTGATGTGAACACTGGAAAGTCCGTCGGAAAGAAGGATAAGGCTAATCACATTTTAAAGCTGAACTTAGAGGCTGCGAAAGAGATTACCAAACAGCTACGACTACGTAACCTATCTGGTATCATTATGGTTGATTTTATCAATATGAAACAGGATGCGGACAAGCAACAGGTGGTAAAATGCTTAGAGCAGGGCTTGAAGAAAGACAAGGTTCCAGGCTATTTTGTGGAAATTACGAAGTTGGATGTGTTTGAACTGACACGTAAGAAGGTAAGAAGACCGCTACATGAGGTGGTTAACATTTAATGCATTGTTTTCGTTCTTAATTGTTGGAAGAAATAAGGTGCGTTATATCCAAAAAAACAAATGCTGCATGATGATGTTATTGCACAAGTGAAGCATTTGGCAAATACAATCCCGCTGGAAGATACAATACGTGCCTTTTTGTATAGCTTATCTACTGGTGCCAATGAATACCGTACAGCCCTTGCTAGTCTATTATATGCAAACGCAATACCGTTAAATCATTGGCGTGGAAAACCTGACAATGGTTTGACAATAATCATAATAAGGTAGTAAAATAAATCAGGTAGTTAGTGAGTAAAATCACTAATTACTTTTGGTATAATCAAAAAAACAGAGTAGCGACCTCCGGTTCTTGTGGTTATTAATCTTGTTCCCAGAGATGAGCTAGTATGGAAGCTTCATCATAGGATCCAGTTTCATGCATGAAACTATCAAAGAAAGAGTTTGCTTCTCTTTCTCGCATTCATGTGAAAGGAGGCAAGATTATACCTAAAGTAAACTACCTTCAATCAAAGGAGGAGATTTTATGTCTGATATAACCAAAATGGATTTATTCACGGAGGTGACTTCTATGCAAAATAGTTTCAGGTGTAATATTTTTTATAAATTGCAGAAAGCTTTACTTGATAAGGATGTTATTTTCTTGTTAGGTCCTCGTAAGTGTGGTAAAACAGTCTGTTTGATGCAACACAGTGATGAGTTGTGCAATAGTGTATTGATTGATTTTAAGACTCTTTCAGATGACGAGAGTGTGTTAAAGGTTAACCAAATTATTGAGGATATACTCGGTGGTGCAGATATAATATACTTGTTGGATGAGGTTACAAATATGTTTCATCCAGAAGAGGAGATTGCTCGGATTGCTCAATCTTATACAAGGGCAATCGCAACAGGAGTTAATATTAAAACAAAGATTGTATTTACCGGTAGTCAGTCTGTTGCGTTACATAGCTGGGGGAAACGTGCTTTTTGTGGTAATGCTAGTTATGTGATGGCAGACTTTTTGAGTTATGCGGAATGGTTATCTTATAAGGGATTATCGGATGTTTCAGAGGACACTTTTAAGCAATTTATAACTGGAACAAAAGAATTTTATAAATTTATTTCTTTAAAGGACTACCTTGAGGGCTGTTTAGAGGAAACAGTTACAAGCAACATTAAATCTAAGAATCTAATTGTTGGAAATGAATGTTCGGAGTTAGATGCTGATGTATTGCTAACTGTATTATATGCAACATTATTTTCTTTGCATGATAGGTCTTCCGCAAAAACATTTTTTAAAAGCAATAGCTTAGAGGATAAAATAACATATTTGATAAACAGTAACCAGATTATCACCTCATTAGATAAGAGTGAAGTAAGAGAGAGAATTGCGAAATCTTTTATAAGTAAATATAATGTATTACATTCCACAGATTTATATACTCTAAAGCAAGCATTAATATTTTTATATAAGAGCGAGTTAATAACATTAACACCTGTCTTTTCTGATTTCACTTCATCTATGGATGTATACAAAGCATTATTAAATGATGATGTTCGGCTGGCAAATAAGAATGCTCTTTTTAGAAACGTCAATATTTGTATCAAATATCCAATGTTTTATGTAGAGATTTTAAGGGATGTATTGGGGGATGATTTTACAGGTGATATCTCTGGCTCCATCTTAGGTGCAATTGTAGAGTGTTATGTGAGAGGTATACTGCCTATAAATAATTGTTTTGAATATCATTCTGAGGAAGAGCATGAAATAGACTATGTGAATTTAGAAAAGATGAGAGCTGTAGAGATCACAGTATCTAATAAAAAAGGTGATGAGGTTTGGTTTGATGAACTTCCTGAAGGATTTGAAAAGATATTATTAACAAAAGATAAAATGGAAGAGTATGGTGGTATAGCTAGGGTTCCATACTACGAGTTTATTTATCAAGTTTTGAAAACCTGACATGTGTGTTGAAAGAGTTATAAATAAGTAATAAAATAATAGGCAGGTATGGAGTAAAATTCTTATCTGTTTTTTGTCAATGACAGATAGTATTACTCTACTTTAATTAAGGAGGAGATTTCTATGAAGAAGTTTTTATTGTTAATGAGTATGATTATTGGTGTTGTAATGAGTGGTATCGAGGCTAAGGCTGCAACAACAAGCCCGGACGCTTATCCGTTAGTAGAGGGTGAATCTTACGAATGGGCTGTATTCGAAGCAAAGTATAGATATGCAGAAGCTTACAAGATGATTGACTTAGTAAACGACTATCGTGAGGCTAATGGTTTAACAAGGTTAGAGACTAATGATGCCTTGATGAAAATTGCTATGCAGAGAGCAATGGAGCAGAATGTAAGATACAATTATCACAGTTTGCCTTATAATAATAATAAATTGGTAGTTCTCGACACTTTGGGTTATAATCAGAAGTATTTTAGTGAACAAGTGTATACGTTTACTGAACTTGCCACCACCTGTGGTACAAGTGCTGAAAACGCTTTACGTGCTTTTCAAAACTCTAAGCTTCATAATAAGCAGATACTCGATCAATTGGATAACACTACTAAGGTTGCTATCGGAGTTGGCATTGTTAATAATGAGTGTGTAGTTTGCTTTTTTATCTCTAGATATTTACCTTTTTCGGATTATGATAATTCCAATTTAGCTGATTACACTTCTGTAGAAGTAGTGCCTTTTATGAGTAGTATTAAATCAGAAGATTGGTTCAACAATGGTAGGGCAACAATCTATTCTACAAAAGAAGCGGCAGTTGCAGCAGCTCAGGATGGTTCATACAAGAAGCATGAAGATGATTGTGATTGCGATGATTGTATTGCAGAAGAAGAAGCTCAAATAGAGGCTGAAAAGA
>CAYTOQ010000029.1:0-24325 GCA_964439445.1 uncultured Clostridium sp.
AGCAACTACTGAAACACCAACTACAGAACAAGCAACAACTGAAGATAAAACAGCATCTACAACAGAAGCAACAACACAAGAAGATCCAAAACCAGAAACACCTACAGTTGATTTATCAAAATATGCTTCAGATTTAAAACAAATAACAGTAAATGGTAATACATATAATGTTGCATCAGCAATAACAGCAACTAATATAGATACTTTAGAAGATGAAAGAGTAATAAAATATAGTAATTTACCATCAATATATGATGTTACAGATGTAGTAATTGGTATTGGGAATGATTCATCAGTTATAGATAAAGAAAATTTAATGTTTTATTTCTTAGGTGAGATAACAGCAAAAGTAGATGATGTTGATTTATCTAGTAATGTAATATTTGTTCCAAATAAATCAGAAAGACCAGATAATTATAATGTATATGTTATTACAAATGATGATAGAGTTGTGTATTTAACTAGAAATACGATATTATATGATGACTATGATAAATTATATGATAAAATAAGTGATTATTATTTAAACGCAAATGAAACTTTAAAAAATGAAGATGTAAATAAAATAATAGTTTCACCAATACCTAATAGCTATGATTTATCAAGTGAATAGGTGTCAGGTACTGTAAAGATGTTGGCAAAACAGACTCAGCATGAAAGTGTTGTGGCGGAAAAGGACGAGAAGATACGTCAATTAGAAAGCCTTATTAGTAAACTACAAGAAAAATAAGAAAATGAAACCCTTACAGGTATTGATATGTACCCTCCTTGCTGGGTGTCCAGTAAAGAAGGTACATATCAAAGTATCAATACCTGTAAGGGTTTTTATTTTAGGGTTTTGAATTAAATGGATATATGTACTTATCTAGACTTAGCCGCGATTTTGTGCATCTACGACACTACCACCGGCATACATCTCACGAAGCTTTGGCTTCTCAATCTTACCAGTTGGGTTACGAGGAATGTCTGCAAAGATAATCTGGCGAGGTCTCTTGTAGCGAGGAAGCTGCTTGCAAAGCTCATTTACATCGTCTTCGGTCATAGTCATTCCTTCTTTGACCTCAATAATGGCACATGTAATTTCGCCGAGACGCTTGTCTGGAAGACCGATTACCGCAATGTCGTGTACCGCATTATGGGTACGGATGAAGTCCTCAATCTGCACTGGGTAAATGTTCTCCCCACCGCTGATGATTACATCCTTCTTACGGTCTACGAGGAAGATGAAGCCATCCTCGTCCTCCTGTGCCATATCTCCAGTGTACAACCAGTCGTCATGTAATACCTCGTTGGTTGCTTTCTCGTCATGATAGTAGCAGGTCATAACGCCAGGCCCCTTAACACATAACTCACCAACGCCACCGCGTTCTACCGTATTACCCTGTTCGTCAATAATCTTAACTTCCCAGCCAAATCCAGCCTTACCGATTGCACCAACCTTGTGGATATTCTCTACCCCTAAGTGTACACAACCTGGTCCAATGGACTCACTCAAACCGTAGTTGGTATCGTACTGATGGTTCGGGAAGATTTCCTTCCATTTCTTAATAAGGCTTGGTGGAACTGGCTGAGCACCGATGTGCATCAATCTCCACTGGTCTAACTCATAATCGGCTAGGTTCACTCTGCCGCTTTCGATTGCCTCTAAAATATCCTGTGCCCAAGGTACTAACAACCATACGATGGTACAGTGTTCCTTAGAAACCGCATCTAAAATGTATTCCGGCTTTGTACCCTTTAACAATACCGCCTTACTTCCTGCCAGGAAGCTTCCGAACCAGTGCATCTTCGCACCTGTATGATAAAGAGGTGGGATACAAAGGAAGACGTCATCTCTTGTCTGGCTGTGATGATTCTGCTCTACACGGCAGGCATGCATCAAGCTCTCATGGTTATGTAAAATAGCTTTCGGGAAACCTGTGGTTCCGGAAGAGAAGTAAATCGCTGCATCATCTGCATCCGTCAAACGAATGTTAGGTGACATCGAAGAACAATTGGCTGTCATGGAATTGTAATCCTCTGCAAAGGATGGGCAGTTGTCACCAACATAGAACAACAAACGATTCTTACTGATGTTGTCTGCAATTTCCTCCACACGCCCGATGAATTCCGGGCCAAATACAAGAATATCCACATCAGCAAGATTCACACAGTATTCGATTTCGTCTGGTGCATAGCGGAAGTTCAAAGGAACTGCCAATGCTCCGGTTTTCAAAATACCAAAATAGATTGGCAACCACTCCAAACAGTTCATCAACAAAATGGCAACCTTGTCGCCCTTCTTGATTCCACGGCTGATAAGGAGGTTGGCAAAACGGTTCGCCTTCTCATCCATAACAGACCATGTAATCTCTCTTCTATAATGGGTAGATGGGTTTGGCTCCATCAACTCATATTCCTTCCAGGTAACACGGCGAGTTTCGGTTACTTCTGGGTTAATCTCAACTAAGCAAATGTCATTTGGATACATTTTGACATTGCGCTCTAATACTTCAGTAATCGGCATAATCCTTCTCCTTTGTTGCTTATTAAAATACAGTAACTGTTCTACTATCACGTTTATTCATGTCGCTATTTATCGTCTTGATGCGGACGGTTACTTTTGAAATTCAAAGCTTTAACGCTTTTATCAGTTAAAGTAAATTTTATAAAATATGGTAGAAAAAGTCAAGAAAATAAGAAGCTTTGTTCGCACATTAGTTGTTGAAGAAGGGTGTAGGTAACAAGGCTGGATTTGAGAAAATGTAATATGAAAAAGCTTCTTTTCACATTTTCTTTATGAATTTGTTCATAGATATTTAATAATCTCGTGTTATAATAGCGTATCACACGTAATTAAAACATTACAGATTGTAAAAAATATAATGCAACGTATGAGATGAATTATATGTTCAATAATCAGAATGTATACGGTCAAAATATAATAAACATGAGGTGAAGAAATGATAGAACAAGATAGTATTATGCTGCCGAGTCTTCGGGAGAAGGAGAATGAAGTGGCGATGCTAAGTGGTGATATTATAGAGCAGCTTAAGATAGTAATGCAAAATTCTCAACAATTTCAGGAAATGATGATGATGTACAAATGTGCGATTCGCGAGGTGCGCACAAAGGCAGAGGTTTTAAATGATGAGATGTCAGTAAGATATCACAGAAATCCGATTAGTAGCATTACATCAAGAGTAAAAAAGCCAGAGAGTATTGCACAAAAGCTATTGAAAAAGAAGTTACCATTTACAGTGGAAGCGATTATGACCAATTTGTCGGATGTGGCAGGTGTGCGAATCATTTGTGAGTTCATTGATGACATTTATACCATTGCGGCAATGCTCGCTATGCAGGATGATTTGAAGCTGATTCAGATTAAGGATTATATCAAATATCCGAAGGACAATGGTTATCGAAGCTACCATATGATAGTGGAGATTCCAGTGTTTTTTTCTAAGGGCAAGACACCGATGCGCGTGGAGATTCAGATTCGTACCATTGCTATGGATTTTTGGGCAAGCTTAGACCATGAACTGAAGTATAAGAAAGATATCAATCCAGAGGATGAGGAAATGATTGCAGCAGAGCTGCTTTCCTGTGCGGAGCGTATTGCGGAGACGGATATGATTATGCAGCAAATCCGGATGAACCTAGATGCAGTAGAGCAACGGAAGGATGCAACAGAAATTATTATTGACGAATAAGTGCATATTTTTATAAAAAAGAGCGATAAGATTGTTAAAGATTTAACTTGTCGCTCTTTTTATATTGTTGTACAATACAAATTGGTCGATTATATGCATTATTAATTAGTAAAGAAAGGACAAAGTATATTGGTCTGATAAGTCCATATACGAGGATGATATTATGCGTAAAACAAAGATAATTTGTACGTTAGGACCATCCACAGAGGATGATAAGGTCTTAAAACAATTAATGATAGAGGGTATGAATGTTGCCAGATTCAACTTTTCCCATGGTGATTATGCCCAGCACGAGAAAAACTTAAATCGTGTAAGAAAACTGCGTGAGGAATTAGGTCTTCCGATTGCGGCATTGTTAGATACCAAAGGTCCGGAAATCCGTGTAAAAACCTTTAAAGACGGTAAGGTTGAGTTGAAGAATGGACAGGAATTTACCTTGACCACCAGAGAAGTGGAGGGTGATGAGACGATTGTTTCTATCACTTATGCGGATTTGGTGAATGATGTGAAGGTTGGTAACAAGATTTTAATAGATGATGGTTTGATTTCTATGCGCGTGGAGAGCATCACAGAGACAGACATTTTATGTATTGTCGAGAACGGCGGACCGGTCTCAAACCGTAAGGGTGTTAATGTGCCAAATGTTGCATTGTCTATGCCATATGTGAGCGAGAAGGACAAAGAGGATATTATTTTTGGTATTGAGCAAGGATTTGATTTTATTGCTGCATCATTTGTTCGTACAGCGGATGATATTTTGGAAATTCGTGACATTTTAAGCCAGCACAACTGTAACTTTATCAACATTATTGCAAAGATTGAAAATATGCAGGGTGTGGAAAATATTGATGATATTATTCGTGTATCAGATGGTGTAATGATTGCCCGTGGTGATATGGGTGTTGAGATTCCATTTGAGGATGTTCCTGCAATTCAGAAGATGATTATTAAGAAGGTATATAATGCGGAGAAGATAGTCATTACTGCTACACAGATGTTGGATTCTATGATGAAAAATCCTCGTCCAACCAGAGCAGAGGCAACGGACGTTGCCAATGCGATATATGATGGAACCTCAGCAATTATGCTTTCCGGTGAGACTGCAGCAGGTCTTTATCCGGTAGAAGCGTTGAAGACTATGGTAAGAATTGCAGAGAGTACCGAAGCAGATATTGATTTGGTGAAGCGTTTCAATAGCAGAGACAGCTTGATGAATCCGGATATTACCAATGCCATTGCCCATGCAACCTGTACTACTGCGATGGATTTAAATGCGACAGCAATCGTAACGGTAACGAAGTCTGGTAAGACTGCGCGTATGATTTCAAAATATAGACCGGCTTGTCCGATTATCGGATGTAGCCCATATGAAAATGTATGGAGACAGTTGAATCTTTCCTGGGGTGTTCTTCCTTTGATGGTGGAGGAGAAGACTAATACGGATGATTTGTTTGAGCATGCCATTGAAGAGGCTGAGAAGGCGAAGTATGTAAAACAGGGCGAAATTACAGTAATCACGGCTGGTGTACCACTTGGGGTATCTGGTACAACGAACTTAATCAAGGTTCACGTGGTTGGACACATTCTGATAAAGGGACGTGGTGTAAATAACCGTACTGCCACAGCAAGCCTTTGTGTAGGTAAGGATGAGATGGATATCGTCGATAACTTTAAAGAAGGTGATATCATTGTACTTCCGGAAACCAGCAACGATATTATGGATGAGCTTCGTCAAGCGTCAGGTATTATTGTGGAAAATGAGGGACACAATTCCCATGCTGGTATTGTCGGACTTAGTTTGGATATTCCGGTTATCTTAGGTGCAGCCAATGCAACAGACATCTTGAAGTCTGGAGCGGTGGTTACGATGGATGCGGAGAAGGGAATCGTTTCTTCGACTTGACAAAAGAAAAAGGAGATAGGGTATGGCTTTAGTGAAGCAGCAAAAGATTACATGTCCAAAATGTAAGAGTGAAATTGTAATTAATGTATGGGATAAGGTGGAGTTACCGTATGATGTAGAGCAAAAGGATAGCGTGATGCGAAACACGTTTTTCAAGGTAGATTGTGCAGGCTGTCAATCGTCCTTCACGATTGCATATAAATGTCAGTATAATGATATGGAGCGCAAATATCTGTTATGGGTTGCACCTGCGTTGGATGAAAAGGCCAAAGAAGAGATTGAGGCATATAACCAACAGTTAAAGTCTGACGAACGTCTTCGGATGGCGCAGGGTGGTTATCGCTATCGCATTGTTCAAAGTGACAATGAACTTCGTGAAAAGGTGATTATCTTTGATGAGGGATTGGATGATCGCTATATCGAAACCTTGAAAATTGTATATGTGCCATTGATAAAGAACAAAATGGGAAATGACACACAGATTACGGGTATCTATTTTGACCGTAAGAGGGAAGGTGGTTATCAATTTATCGTTACCTTTGATAACCGTCCACCAATGAGTGCCAATGTTAATATGGATATCTATAAGGATATGACTGATAAATTAAAAAGTATTGCGACGCGCAATACACCGGAAGGTCTTTGTAGAATTGATGCGGATTGGGGACTAAAGGTTATGATGCATGAGGTGGATGAATAGCTTTATAGATCTGTAAGAAAAATATAGTGTTTAGCAATGAGAAAGGGTTGTCCGGATGGGCAACCCTTTCATCTTTTCTATGAAAATTCAATAAACGGTTTGGATACTCAGAGAGAAGGTGGATGTGTTTGCTAACAACTTTTTCGGACTGGTATTAAGTCTTGCACATTCTTTGTTCTTTATGAATAAAATAGCTACAACAGGAAATACTTTCAGATAAGAATGAAGATGGAAAAGAGGTTTTATAGATGAAAGTGTTTCGCGATATGTGCTTGGCAATATTGATAGGAATTGTGGGTGGGATTCTTGTAGCTACGATTTCTTATTACAATGATAACAAAGAGGGCGGAGTGGCACAGACCCTAATGGCTGTTGCCAATAGCTATGATGTGATAGCTGATAGCTATTCTGTGAATGAGGAATCTAATCTGATTTTTGGAGAAGAGAATTATGCAATGGATGAAGAAATTTTGGAGACTTTTGGAAATATGGATTCTCAGGATTTGGTGGAAACCGCAGAATTGGTGTTAGGTACCTTAGTGTCGAATCATGATATGGAAAATGATATTCTTGTGATGGATGATGAGGATGGAAATATAGAGGAGGGTACTCCTTATTCTGGTATTATGAGGTTTCATGTGAGAGCCAACAGTGATACAGAAGAGGACCAGGAATTGAAGATGGCGGTAAAGGAGGACGTGGTTTCTTTTTTAAAACCATTGTTGGAAAATTGTGAAAGTGTTGCGGATAGCAAGGATATCATTGTATCAAATCTTCAAAACATTTATACGATTGCAATTAATACAATTGTAGAGCAGGGATATGACTATCCGGTAAAGGTGTATGTAACGGAGGAGGAGTTTCCTGCTAAGACCTACGGAGATATTACATTTCCTGCCGGAAAATACCAAGCGCTTCGAGTTGATATTGGTGAGGCGAAGGGACAGAACTGGTGGTGTGTTATGTATCCGCCACTATGCTTTATCGATGAGTCTACGGCAGTGGTAACAGAGGAGGGAAAAGAAATGTTACAGGAGAATATGACGCCACAGGAGTATGCCGCGTTGTTTGCTACTTCGGAGGTAAAGGCAGAATCGTGGCTGTATAATTGGTTGCGAGGAGAGAAATAAATTTTGGTGATTTCCTAAAACAAAAAAATCATAATAAAAAATTGGTATAATTTATTGAGAATAGAATAGTAATGTAAAAGGAGGTTGTGCAGATAAATGACACACCTCCTCTTGTTGTTTTTCTGGTGAAAATTTGTTATACTGAAATTTAGTGAATTTTAATGCCACGATAGGCGTGCGATATTCATGGCACAGAGGTTCAGACATATCGATTATTGGAATGTTGGGAAGGAGAAACTATGAGTAGTAAGTTAAATATTGCTGTTATTTTTGGAGGTCAGTCTTCTGAACATGATATTTCTTGTATTTCAGTACAGACTGTTTCAAAAGCAATTAATAAGGATGCTTATGATATAACATATATTGGGATTACTAAGGATGGACATTGGTTGTTGGCACCATCATTTGAAAGTATTGTGGATGGAAGCTGGAGACAGTCAGAGGTGTCCGCTGTGATATCGCCGGATGCAACAAGAAAAGAGCTTATTATGATGCAAGCCAATGGTATTCATACCAAAAAGATTGATGTGATTTTTCCGGTGCTTCATGGAATGTATGGCGAGGATGGAACCATTCAGGGCTTGTTTGAATTGGCTCAGATTCCTTATGTGGGATGCGGTGTGTTTGCATCGGCAGCAGGAATGGATAAAGTATATACAAAGATTGTGGTAGATGATTTGGGCATTAATCAGGCTGATTATGTATTGGTTCGTGCGGTGGATGTGGAAAAGGCAGAGACGGATAATAGTACAATGGATGTGCAGGTTAAGCGCGTAGAAGATGTGTTGGAATATCCTGTGTTTATTAAACCGAGTAAAGCGGGTTCCTCACAGGGTGTGTCGAAGGCTCACAATAGGGAAGAATTGATAGAGGGACTAAAACTTGCCGCACAGCATGATACCAAAATCTTAGTAGAGCGCAATATCAATGGCCGCGAGGTGGAGTGTGCTGTGTTAGGTAGTGCTGCCAATGTGAGCGCATCGGGTGTAGGTGAAATATTAGCTGCGGCTGAATTTTATGATTTTGATGCGAAATATACCAATGCAGAGTCTAAGACGGTGATTTCTCCGGAACTCCCAGAAGGGAAAGAGGAAGAAATACGTGAAGCTGCAAAGGCCATTTTTGCGGCATTAGACGGATATGGGTTATCAAGAGTAGATTTCTTCTTGGAGAAGGAGACCAATCGAATTGTATTTAATGAGATTAATACACTTCCAGGGTTTACTTCAATTAGTATGTATCCAATGCTTTGGAAGGCGCAGGGAATGCGTATTGAAGAGCTTGTGGAAAAACAAATTCAGTTAGCATTTACGAGAAAGTATTAAGGTGTTTTGTCATAATGTGGAAGAGAGATAAACTTTTTCGGTAGAGATAATAGAGAGGATGATAGAAATGAACAATCCAATCGGTGTGTTCGACTCGGGTGTGGGAGGACTGACTGTAATGAGAGAAATTATGCGTCAGCTTCCTGGTGAAGATATGGTTTATTTTGGTGATACGGCAAGAGTTCCATATGGTTCCAAGTCCAAGAAAACCGTATTAAAATATAGTAAACAGATTGTGCGGTTCTTGAAAACGAAAAACGTAAAAGCCATTGTGGTAGCATGTAATACTGCTAGTGCGTTAGCGTTGGATGAAATAGCAAAGGAGCTAGATATTCCGATTATTGGAGTAGTTAAGCCTGGTGCAAAGATGGCTGTGGAGCATACGAAGACTGGCAATGTTGGTATCATTGGAACAGACAGCACGATTAAATCAGGCATTTATAATGATTATATTCGAGAACTAAATGCAGATATTACCGTTGTGGGGAAGGCGTGTCCGCTTTTTGTTCCGTTGGTGGAGGAAGGTCTGCTAGAGGATAGAGTGACAGATGATATTGCGGGAAGATATCTGCAGGTTATGAAGGAATATAAAGTGGATGCATTAGTTTTGGGTTGTACGCATTATCCACTGCTTCGAAATACCATTGAGCGTGTTGTAGGTGACAATGTGCGCTTGGTGAATCCGGCATTTGAAACGGCAAAATGTTTGAAGGAATTGTTAGCTCGGCAGGGGTTGCTCAACGATAGCAAGAGAAAACCGGTTTATGAGTACTATGTCAGTGATGGTGTGGACAAATTCATTGCTTTTGCAGATGATGTACTTCCTTGTCATGTGACAGAAGCAAAGGTTATTGATATTGAAAGCTATTGATATATGAATGGTTACTATGTGCATTATAAATGGATGAATGATTCCATATAGAAATTATTAAGGATGATAGATTATGACAAAGGATGTTCTAGTTAGTGTATCAGGGGTACAGGTTGATGTGGATGATGAACCAATCGAATTGGTGACGGTAGGTACATATTATCTGAAAAATGGAAAGCATTATGTTCTGTATGAGGAACAGCCAGAGGATAATGGTCCTGTCACAAAAAATGTGGTAAAGTTCTATGAAGGACATTTTGAGATGACCAAAAAGGGTGGAAATAACTCGTTTCTCGTATTTGACAAGGGACAGAAGACATCTATGGTATACCAGACGATGGTAGGACCATTGCAGCTTGATGTGTTAACAAAAGAGCTTTTTATTGTTGAGAGGGAAGAGGAAATACAGGTTCATGTGCAATATTCCTTGGATATTAATTATAATTTTGTGTCGCAGTGCGATGTGTATTTTAAGGTACAAGCAAGATAACAGAGGTGTTTTGATAAGTCGTTTTCACATATGGTTTGGGAGAACGGTTTAATCAGGCATTTTGGTGAGGTGTTTTGAGATGAAAAGGAAAAAGGGAGTGACTCCCAAATTTTTTGAAAATCATAAGTTTGAAGATTTTTTCGGAATTGAAAGTACGGAGATTGTTTATAATAATCGCTACAATGATGATTATTTTCGATATGAGCCCACAAGCTATAGTGGGCTCATTTGCGCATTTGATGAATTAGAGGGTGTGCTTACTAAGTATGACCGTTTAGTGGATTTTGGCTGTGGTAAGGGACGTGTACTTTTCTATGTAAATCAGAGGTTTCAGTGCGAGGTTTGTGGAATCGAAGTGGATGAGAATCTGTATGAATTGGCACTAGATAACCGTGCTTATTATAATACAAAATTTCGGGAT
The DNA here is from genome assembly GCA_964439445.1 of uncultured Clostridium sp. Lineage (GTDB taxonomy): Bacteria > Bacillota > Clostridia > Lachnospirales > Lachnospiraceae > CAG-590. The sequence goes on from CAYTOQ010000029.1 coordinate 10,533, forward strand.
ACGATGGAACGAATTGAAATCATCAATGGTAAGGCGGAGGAATATGAGGTACGCCAGGAGGACAATGTATTCTATTTTTTTAATCCCTTTGAAATCAATATATTTGAGCAGGTAATTGAGCACATTATCCAGAGTGTAGAGCAACATCCGAGGCGAGTTTTTGTTATGATGTATTATCCGAAGGAGGAATATATTCGTCATATGAAGAAGAAACATTTTAAGCTGTTCCGAATTGCAAAGCTACCGGCTTATGAGTTGGATTGGGATGAAAAGGTGGTCATTTATGAATATGGTGCTGCCCCTGAACAAAATGTAGTGGGTTGTTAAAATTGTGCCACAAGATGTTTTGTTGTGTGATAAATGAAAGAATGATATAATTACTATATCTGTCTGAAGATAGAAAAAAGAACGTAAGTACTTGTTTTATAGGAGCGAGAGAATGGGAAAGAGTAGTCTTTTGCGTAAAGAAATAGAGAAATATTTGCAGGTTCCATTTTGGATGGTGATTCTATTGTTGGTCATGAATGGGATTGTGTATGGAATTGACGTGTCAAGTGGTGTAATTGTAACGCTGTTTGTTTTGTTATATTTGGGAACAGCATTTGTTATATACTTGAAAAGAAAGCCCAATATTATGTCGGATTTGGTGTCATTTAGTTTTGCCAATGGATCGGTGCAGAATGAGTTAATTAAAGAGTTGACCGTACCTTATGCATTAGTGAATCCGAAGGGACGTGTTTTGTGGGGAAATATTGCCTTTTATGACACGGTAAAGAGTGATAAGCAACATATGCGTAAGCATATTCAACATATATTTACGGATATTACATTAGAGTTGTTCGAAATGGAACCGGAGGATAATAATAAAAGAGTAGTTCATATCTTTCAAAATGATAGAAACTATCGCATAGAAATTCGTCGTGTAGAGGTTCAAAGTGTGTCGAAGGATGAATTGATAGAGGATGTCCAAAAGGATGATGTGCTCTATGCAGTGTATCTATATGACGAGACGGACTTAGTGGAGGCCTTGAACGAGAAAGAGAAAATCAAGCTGGTGGTTGGTCAAATATACATTGATAACTATGAAGAGGCGATGGAATCCATTGAGGAAGTAAGACAGTCATTGTTAGTTGCGTTGATTGATCGAAAGATTACCAAGTATATGCAGACTGCAGATGCGATTATCAAAAAGTTAGAAAAGGATAAGTTCTTTTTTGTCTGTCAGCAGCAGCATTTAGAGCAGCTACAACAGGGTAAATTTTCGTTGTTAGATGAGGTCCGCAGCATTAATATTGGTAATGAAACACCAGTGACTTTGAGTATAGCAATTGGTATTAACTCAGAGGATGATAATTATGCAATGGCATACGAGTATTCTCATATGGCAATGGACTTGGCTTTAGGCCGAGGCGGTGACCAGGCTGTGGTGAAGGCGGGAGATAAGATTATATACTATGGAGGAAAGACACAGTCTGCTGAAAAGAATACCCGTGTCAAGGCTCGTGTCAAGGCACACGCGCTAAAGGAAATGTTGGCAACAAGAGATAAAGTGTTGATTATGGGTCACAAGAGACCAGATATTGATAGTCTAGGAGCGGCAATAGGTATATATCGTTTGGCGTCCCTAATGGATAAGAAGGCACATATTGTAATTAACGAGGTGACCAGTGCTATTCGGCCTGCAATGAACAATTTCCTTGGCAGTAGTGTATATCCAGAGGATATGTTTTTTAGTAGTGAGCAGGCATTGGAAGCGGTGGATCCTAATACAGTAGTTATTGTGGTAGATGTGAATCGTCCGGCGCTCACAGAATGTGAGGAGTTGTTGGCCCATACAAGGAATATTGTAGTAATTGATCATCACAGACAGACCGGAGAGGTTATCGAACATGCGACCCTTTCCTATATTGAGCCGTATGCTTCCTCTGCGTGTGAGATGGTGGCAGAGATTTTACAGTATAGTATGGATAAACCGAAGATTCGTCCTGCGGAAGCGGATGCTATGTATGCAGGTATTTTAGTAGATACAGATAATTTTGTTTCAAAGACAGGTGTAAGAACCTTTGAAGCTGCCTCCTTCTTACGAAAAGCTGGTGCAGATATGATAAGGGTGCGAAAAGCATACCGTACGGATATCGCAAGCTATAAGCAATTGTCAGAGGGCGTGGCAAAGGCTGAGATTTATCTGGATGATTTTGCTATATCAGAGGTTCCGACGGAAGGGATTGAAAATCCTACGGTATTGGCTGCCAAAGTGGCCAACGATTTGTTGGATGTAGAGAATGTAAGAGCGTCCTTTGTACTGTCAAAGGTTGAGGATGTAGTATATATTAGTGCAAGATCTATTGATGATGTCAATGTTCAGGTGATTATGGAGCATTTTGGCGGTGGTGGCCACGGTACGGTTGCCGGCGCACAAATTGAAGGAATTACGATTGCAGAAGGGCGAGAGAAGATTTGTGAATTGTTGAGACAAATGCGTGATGATGGAGAATTATAATGTTTAGATCATAAAGCTCGATTCATAGAATGCGTATTTGGAAAAACATTTAGAGAAAAGTATTTGGTAACAGGAGGAAAGAAAATGGAAGTAATTTTGTTAGAGGATGTAAAGAATGTCGGTAAAAAAGGTGACGTTGTAAAGGTAAATGATGGATACGGTAGAAATGTTTTGATTAAGCAGAATAAGGCGTTAGAAGCAACGGGCAAAAATCTGAATGATCTTAAGCTTAAGAAAGCCAATGATGACAAGATTGCAGCAGAGAATCTAGCGGCTGCACAGGAGCTTGGAAAGAAGATTGAGGAATCCGAAATAACCATTTCTATAAAAGTGGGAGAGGGCGGCAAGAGCTTCGGTTCTGTGTCATCAAAAGAGATTGCAGAGGAAGTAAAGAGTCAGCTTGGATATGATGTGGATAAGAAGAAGGTACAATTAAAGGATGCGATTAAGAATGTAGGGACTCACGAGGTAAAGATTAAGTTACATCCAAAGGTAACTACTACGTTGAAGGTAAATGTGATAGGAAAATAATAGATTTCGAGATGGGGATGCATTTGTTTAGAAATGTATCCTTGTTGTTAGAGAGGATAGTTGTAGATGGATGAAGCAGTAATTAAGAGAAAACAACCCTATAATCTTGAAGCAGAGCAGGCGGTAATCGGTTCTATGTTGATGGACCGCGATGCTATAGCAGAGGTTGCAGATATTGTGAATAGAGATGACTTTTATCGTCCGGAATATGGTCTTTTGTTTGATGCGATGGTCTCCTTGTACAGTGAAGGTAAGAAGGTAGATGTGTTGACGGTTAGTGAGAAGCTAAAGTCGATGGGAGCGCCGGAATCCGTAAGCAGTATGGAATATATTGGTGAGATTATTGCGGTGGTACCTACCTCGGTTCATGCAAAGCAGTATGCAGAAATTGTACAGGACAAGTCTACTCTTCGTAAGGTGATACAGTTTTCGGAGAGAACAATGGAAGCTTGTTATAGCGGAAAACAGGAGGTTGCTGACTTATTAGAGGAGTCTGAAAAGGCATTGTTTGATATCGTACAAAAACGTAACAGTGGAGATGAATTTGTTCCGATGCAGGATATTGTGTTAAATGTATTGGATACAATTGAGGCATCTGCCAAGCGTGGTAGCAAGATTACAGGTGTACCGACTGGGTTTATCGATTTGGATGAAAAGCTTACAGGTTTGCATGGTTCGGAGCTTATTTTGATTGCTGCCAGACCTGCTATGGGTAAGACAGCATTTGCACTGAATATTGCACAGTATGCGGCTATGAAGGCAGAGGTTCCTTGTGTAATATTCAGTTTGGAGATGAGTAAGGAGCAGTTGGCGACACGTCTGATTGCTATGGATTCGATGGTAGACTCACAGGCGATTCGTACTGGTCAGTTAGTGGATTCGGATTGGGATAAGCTATTGGATTCCACCTATCGTGTTGGTACAACGAAAATGTTTATTGACGATACGCCAGGTATTACCATTGCTGAGTTGCGCTCTAAGTGCCGTAAGCTTAAGCAGACACAGGATATCGGATTGATTATTATAGATTATTTGCAGTTGATGAATGGAAGTAAACGCTCAGAGTCCCGTCAGCAGGAGATTTCAGAAATTAGCCGTTCTTTGAAAAAGCTGGCAAGAGAGTTAAATGTTCCGGTTATTGCATTATCGCAGTTGAATCGTGCGGTGGATAGCCGTGAGGATCATAAGCCGGTTATGTCCGATCTTCGTGAGTCAGGAGCGATTGAGCAGGACGCGGACGTTATTATGTTCATTTATCGCGATGATTACTATAATAAGGAGTCCACAAAGCCTGGTATCGCAGATATTATCGTAGCGAAACAGAGAAATGGTTCCACAGGACCTGTGGAGCTTGTGTGGATGGGACACTATACCAAGTTTGCAAACAAGGAGCGAAAAGGGCATAGTTGAGAAAAACACCTCATTCTTTTTAATGGTAGGTGATGGCAACACTAAGAATTTGAATATGAGAGTTATACAACTGAACAAACCAACGCAGGCACGCTTCCGCTGTGCCCGGCTCGTAACGGTACTAAGTTTTATTGCATCTCGCAATGTGGTTTTATTTTTCGATGACCTTTGTGTTTTTCTTAAAGTTCTGGTTATATTCCTTCGCGATGCGGTTCATGTTGCGGATTACAAAATAGTCCGCTACAAATGGTCCGATTAAGATGAAGGAACCAAATAACATCCAAAAGAGGGTAGTGCCTGGGCCTGGCTTAATCTTCATGCCCATGTCTTCACCGGTGGTCTGGATGCGGTCCGCCACATAGAAGAACCATACCCAGCGGTAAATTCCGCAGGTGAGAATGGAGAGTAACAAAACAACAATATAGTTCTTTAGTTTTTTCTCCTCACGGTTCATATCATTTAAATCTCTGGTAAGCTGAAACCAGAAGACAATGTTGTAAATACCAAAGGTTGGTATCGTAAGCAATACAAGCTTCCACAGTCTACGGTTTTCTTTAATCATTGGTTATTTCCCCCTTTTGTTCAGTAAGTTCATTTTCAAATCGTATAAAGGTTTGGATAAGTCCACATGTACTTCCTGTGGATTGACTAGACGCTTGGACTCATCCCAAAGGAGATTTAACTGCTCCTGACAGTATGCACGAATCTCCATCGTTTTTGGTGATTGGTACACACATTGTCCCTTCTTGAATACAGGAACTAAAATTTCTTCTATATCATAAGAACCGCCCTCTAATGTAGAACGCTTCCATGTATCAATTGGATGGAAAATTTCCAAGTCCTTAGAGGTATCATACACCTCATCTGCGAGAGCAATCAAGTCCGCTTTGAGCTTTCCTGTCTCTTTATCAATAATTCGGAACACGGTTTTGTTTCCTGGGTTTGTTACCTTGGCAGGGTTTTCGGAAATTTTAATCTTAGCAGTAAATGATTCCTCGCCCTCTTTCTTAATGGCAGCAAGCTTGTACACACCACCAAATGCAGGACAGTCAGCGGAGGTGATTAGATTGGTGCCAACACCCCAGGAGGTGATAGCCGCCCCTTGTGTTTTTAAGCTGTCAATTAAGTATTCGTCCAAGTCGGAAGAAGCAGAAATGATAGCATCGGTAAATCCAGCAGCATCTAACATCTTACGAGCTTTCTTTGAAAGGTAAGCAAGGTCTCCACTATCTAAACGGATTCCGTACTTCTTTGATTGAATTCCGGCAGCTTTCATTTCCTCAAAAACCTTGATGGCATTTGGCACACCGGATTTCAATGTATCATAGGTATCCACCAGTAAAATGCATGCATCTGGATACATATTCGCATAGGTCTTAAATGCCGTATATTCATCAGAAAAACTCATAATCCAGCTATGGGCGTGGGTTCCTAATACCGGAACATCAAAAATTTCTCCGCACAATACGTTAGAGGTTCCAATACAACCCCCAATCATAGCCGCTCTAGCCCCAAGGGTTCCTGCGTCCGGCCCTTGGGCACGTCGAAGTCCAAATTCCATAATTCCGTCGCCCTTTGCAGCATAGCAAACTCTAGCAGCCTTCGTTGCAATCAGGCTTTGGTGGTTTAACATATTAAGAATTGCGGTTTCCACAAGCTGTGCTTCCATAATTGGTGCAATAACCTTCACTAGTGGTTCGTGTGGGAATACCACACTACCCTCTGGAATCGCATAGATGTCACCAGTAAAATGGAAGCCTGCAAGATATTCCAAAAAATCTTCACTGAAAATTCCAAGACCTCTTAAGTAATCAATGTCATCATAGGAGAAGGAAAGATTCTTCACATAGTCAATAATCTGGTGAAGACCAGCGGTAATTGCATAACCATTACCGGATGGATTTCTTCGATAAAATGCATCAAATACCACCACATCATTACTCTTCTGGTTGAAGTATCCCTGCATCATGGTAAGCTCATATAAATCAGTTAATAAGGTCAAATTCTGATATGCCATGAAACGTCCTCCTTGTGCATTGATGTTAAGACCTGCTTGCAAGTCTTAGCGCCGAATTCGAGTCAGCTTGCTGACAATATTATCGAATTCTTGCGACAAATCATAACTAGTTTAGCACAATTACAAAGGATAGTAAATGAGAGAAATCTTAAAAGTGCATTAAGGTTAGTAATTAACATGCTAGAATACTTTGGAATTGGCTAATCTGTAAGAAATTTGCATATGCTATAATAGCACCAGCTAGAAAAGTGGCAGCGTTTATGGTGAACGCGAAAAGGTCAGGGAGTGTTGGTCCCTGACCTTTTCTATTCCATTGTTTTAAGAGGTGGCTTAATCCTCTTTGTGCTGGTGTTGTCCTGATAAGGTGTCTAGCTACTTATGTAAATATGAGAACTTAAAGAAAGAAGAAGTTACTAAAAGAATGAAATACTAAAAAGCAACTAGAAGTTGCTTAAGTGGAAACATAAATTGCTGGAAAATAAGGTGGATAATTGATAGCTTAGGATATAGAATGTATACATAATCAGATGTTTCAGATAAATAACGTGTTAGGAATCGGAAAGGACGGTTTGCAATGAGAAAACGAACAAAAATACATAAATTAGGTGGTGCATTGCTTGCACTAGGGCTTGTGCTCTCCATTGCAATGCCCGTTCAAGCAGCAGTGACCCAAGAGGATTTGTCGAATCCGGTGATGGATAAGGAAACACATAATCAGAAGGGGCAGGGAGAAAGCAATCATGATTCCCATGGAACTCAGTATCACTATGTGTATTTTGGAAGTTATCCCCAAAGAGAGATTATGGGTGAGGAGCTGACTGCTGAGATAATTAACGCCACCTATGACCAGTATGGTGATGGTGAGGTGAATGGCAGAAAGATTCGGCGGTTATCCAAGGAGTTGCTGACAACCTATGGTTGTGTGAATGATGCCAGTATAGCATTTGAGAAATATAGAAGTACTAATGGATACCGGTATTATTACTATGAGCCAATTAAATGGAGGGTTTATAAAAACGATGGCGGTACATTGTTTTTAGTATCCGACCGAGGGATTGAACAACAGTTATACGATGCCCAGAGTGAAATCTATTGGGAAAATTGTGACTTAAGAAAGTGGTTGAATTACAACGGCGGTGAACCAGAGGTGGTGCTTGGCAAGGGATATAGTTACCGATATCCCGGATTTATGTATTATGCCTTTTCAGAAGAGGAGAAGAACCGAATACAGATAACCAAGGTTCAGCAGGACTGTAATCCGGTATACAAAGATAGTGAAGGGAATCCAGTGTCCAGCGGAGCGGATACAGAGGATAAAATATTTATATTAAGCTATTCGGATGTTGCTAATATGGAGTATGGAACCTGTGATGATTGTGGACATGGATGCCAGGCCGCATATTTTGCCAATACAGATTATTCTGGCAGTCTGAATATGGACAATTGCCGTTCTATAGAGGAAAGAAATTATGACGCTGACTCATGGCTTAGGACAGTAGGAAAGATAGAGAAGAATATTTTTCCTGGTCCGATGTTTTTATACGCTCTTGAGTATTATCCTGGTGATTATACTGGTACGATGAATTATTATGGAAGTGTTCCTTATCAGGATACGTTTTATGTCGTTCCGGCATTAAATCTCAGCTATACATTAGAGGATTGTATAAAAGTGTCTTTTGAAACAAATACTGATACAAAAATAGAGGATCAGATACTGATTGGAAGCAATTATGTGAAAGAACCAGTAATGGTGGCAGATAACGGTGCGGAAACTTTGATTAAACTACAGAGAGCGGGTTACTCCTTCACCGGCTGGTATACCGATAAAGAATGTACCAAGCTATATAATTTTAATGAGAAGCTGACACAGGATACCACACTTTATGCAGGGTGGATTGCAATACAGGAACCACCAAAGGATTTGACTGGTGGAATCATGAAGATTCAGGGAACTACACCAGCTATGGAATATGCGACATCTACGGAAGAGGGTGTAGTGTGGACATCTTGCCAAGATGGTGTCACACCAGTTCCAAAAGAAGGAACCTGGTATGTAAGATATAAGGAAACAAAGGAAGCATTGGCAAGTGAAGCTGTACCGGTAAACGTAATCAGTGTAGATCAGGCGACAGCAGAGTATATCGCCAATAACAATATTCCGGAAAGTGTGGTAGCCGTAACAGATGCTGTATTGCTAGGAAAGAACACTGACAGTGACATTGCGGGTTCAGCCTACTCACTGCTACGAGCGCAGGCATCAAGCACTGGCAAGAAATCCATTAAGCTTAAGTGGAACAGTGTAAGTGGTGCGGATGGATACGACATATATGGGACAAAATGTAACACCAAGAAGAAAAAGTATAAGTTCAAGCTCATAAAGACGGTAAAACAGGGCACTAGAAACACCTATTCCTTTACCCAGAAGAAGCTTGCAAAGGGTACTTATTACAAGTACATTGTGAAGGCTTATAAGGAGATAGAAGGAAAGAAGATTACCATAGGGGTTTCCAAGACCATACATGCAACCACTACCGGCGGTAAGTATGGAAATGCCAAGACTGTAAAGCTTACTACAGATAAGAAGCTAAAGAAGAAGTCAGGAAGCTATACACTTACCATTAAGAAGAATAAGAAGTATACCATTAAAGCAACAGAAGTGAAGAAATCCAAGAAGATTCATAAGCATAGAGCTATTGCATACGAATCCACGGATAAGAGTATAGCAACTGTAAGCAAGAAGGGTGTAGTAAAGGGTAAGAAAAAGGGAACCTGTTATATATACGCATACGCACAGAACGGAACGAGTGCGAGGATAAAGGTAACGATAGGTAATGGCGAAACTCACTAACGTTCGTTTGCAATCTTGAAGCACAACTCGGAATAATTTCAAAGTTTGTTTGATAAGTTTGTATTTAAAAATCGCTCTTGTTAGCTATGGTGTCACACAGATATACAAAAATGATTATAATTGAATAAAGAGTGGAAAGTAGATGTGCAAATATATTACAATAGCTATGTAATATATGAAAAACATCTACTTTTTTATTTTTCTCGAAAACCCTTGAAAATACTAGGGTGCAACTAGAGGTTGCTCAAATGGGAATGTAAATTGCTAGATACATTAGATAGATTTTGGTACATTGCTAAATACATCAGATGGATTTTGATACATTGTAGGATGTAATTGATTACAAATAGTGAGGTAAAGTAAATGACAGAGGAATGGAATGGTTCAGTTGGCGAACGCCTATTGAAGCTTCGCAATGAAAAAGGAATGACTCAGGAGGACTTGGCGGAATATCTATACGTGAGCCGGCAGTCCGTTTCGAAATGGGAACTGAATAAGACGCTTCCGGATGTGGAAAAGCTGATGCAGTTGTCAGAGCTTTATGGAGTAAGCTTGGATTACTTAGTAAAGGGCGTGGAGAACAGTGTAGAAAGCGTAGAAGAAACATACATTACATTATCGGAGGAATCAGGAAAAGACGAGGAAGAGGAATCCGATGTAGATAAGACAGGCACTATAATAGAAACAGAAGCCTTTCGGATTGTATTTTTATTAGCGATGATTGCATGCGCAATTTTATGTATATGTGCTTTTACATTTAGTATTCGGCTAATGGGACATCATACATTTACGCTAGATGGGAAACAACAGGATTACACAAGTGTAGATAAAATATATGAGCAGTATACGTTGGCGGATGTTACCATTTGGGATAATGAGTCAAATTATTATAATAAAAAGGTATGGATTGATATTCCAGGAGTACGTGAGGGTGATTACATAGGTTATTTTTATGAAGATGCCGAAGAGGATGAGCTATTGCTTGAATATTATGATAAGACTTTGATTGTTCCTTTGATTGTATCTATACTTTTATTAATATTTACAATTATATTTGGAATCGGATTTTGGAGCTGTAGTGTGGAGAAGGAGAAGAGACGTGGAGAAAAAGAGTAATAAAGGTTTGTTTGTGGTTATTGGTGTTTTGATTTTTTTGGTACTTCTATTAGTAGTACTAGTAGGTGTTTTGGCTTGGAAGAGTCTTTCGGGTTCTAAGAAAGATGGGAATAACAGCCAGATTGCGGTCACTTCGACCGAGAAGGATGATGAGTTTGGTGAAGCGTTAGAGACGGAAAGCGATGACGAGTTTGATACATTTTCAGCAGAAATGAAATATGTGATAGGTGGCTATGAATTTACTGTACCTGGCGAATATGATATGTTCTATAATGAAATGATTGGACCGGTGGTCTATATGGATGATGTGTTCCAGATGAAGACTGCTGTTGTGGAAACCTCTTATGAAGAGGTGATGAAGGATCCGGCCTCTTTGACAGAGAAATCAGTGGAAGCTGGCGGTGAGATTTTGCAGGATATAAAAGAGTCTGAAGTAAATGGCAAGAAATATGCGTATTTTCGTGTGGATTTGTCAGGCGAGGAGTGTTTTGTAGTATATACAGCAACTCCGGACAACAAAAAACGTATTGGAGCACAGATTGCTATTGAAAAGGATGGACTTTCGGATGAAGATATGCTACAAGTGTTTTCAACGATTGCAGGTAGTGCGGTGGAGACGAATAAAGCAGATTCCACTTATGACGATATTGATGCACAGCTTGCAGAACGAACAAAGAGTGAAATCTATGGAGAGGCGAAGGAAGAGAGCACTCTTAAGTTTGGTGGAAAGGAAGTTACATTTAGGGTTCCGGAGGGATTTTATTCAGAGGATGCCTATGAGGGATCTGACTATATGACAGAGCGATTTTGTACGGCTGACCCTAGAATGGAGACACAGTGCTATTTTTATGAGAGTGAATGGTTTGATGGTGTGAAAGGGTATCTTGAGGCAAGCATTACTTTGGATGATACGAAAATAGAGAGTATGGAAATCGAAGGAAAAACGATTTATTATATTATAGAGAAATATATGCATGATGATTCTGAGGTGCAGCGTTTATATGCGGGTTGCGATTTGGGAGAGAAAAACTTTTATGTGATTGATGCGTTGGTAATTGATGAGGATATTGATTTGTCCATGGAGACAATTCGTGAGTTTTTGCTTGTAAGTGAGTGATAATTGCGAAACTGTAAGCAGATTTGAAAGTTGCATATGTTTTACAATCCAACGTAGGCACGTTTGCACTGCGCTGAAAGTTTCACAATTAGTGTGTGTATGAGGGGAAACGGGTATGTCTAAGAGGAAGCTTTGGCTGATGATAGGTTTGTTGGGATTATTGATTGCGATTTTAATTTTCGTTTTGCTAGGTTTAATGACAAGCATAGAGCATAATGACTCGGAGAGTACGACAAAAGTCAGTGAAGAGTGGAGTGCTAAGAAGCTACGCGAGGGTCTAGAAACCGTAATTGAATACGATAAGCAATATAAGGATTATGTGTCAACGAAGGAAAAAGCAAAGAATCAGATTATAAAGTACGGGCAACTACAGAGAGAAAAATATGATAATCCTGAAGTTGAGGAGATTGAATTGCGTATAGAAAAGGAATACGGTATCTTTGCTGTGAATTTGGGTGAAATCGATGTGGAGACCGCAAAGGATGTAGAAAAAGCGGTGGACTATATGTATAGCGAATATCCAATGCTACATGGAAAGCTTACCAATATTACTTTGGGGAATTTTGAATTGAAAAATTCCTCTCACGTGGCAGAGACTCATTATCGTGAATTTATTATCAATGAGGAATTTGGGCAACGTCCAACGGTGGTGAAGCATGAGATTGTGTTGAGTGCAGCAAAGTTTCAAAATCGTGAGAAGCTGCTAGAAAGCTGTGAGGCGAGTGTAGCAGAGGGACATTGGCCGAAAGGGACAGATATCAGTTCTGTTGTTGTGCATGAGTTAGGACACCATTTACTAAATGTCATTGTAATGGAGTGCGTTGGTTTCGATGATATCTATTATATTACCGAAGAAAATGAGGATGCGTACAGTCAATATATCACCAATGGTCTAAGCTACAATCAGACCATCGAAAAGGAAATCGTCGCGTTGGCCTACGAGAAGTGGCAGAGTGAGTACGGACATTCTGGAACAGAGGAAGAGTTTTGCGGAAGTATATCCGAATATGCAAAGGGATTGCAGGCAGATGGTGGCGTGTCCTATGGTGAGACCTTTGCAGAGGCGGTGGCAGACATTTATATCCATGGGGAGGATGCAGTGGATGCAAGTAAAGCCTTGTTAGAGGCGGCGAAGGAATATTTAGAGGAGAATAAGATAAAGTAGTAAGGATAAAAAGTGGCACGATTGTGAGGGCTCAATTTTAGTAGATATAAGTGATTCGTATTGAGGAATATGTGAAGGTGAAGGAGTAATAAAAAGGAGAAGGCGGATGGAAAAGAAAAAACATACAGGCTTATAGAATATAATTTGACTTATACGGATTTGACAGGAACGATTGTATATCAAGATGGGGTATTTCAGATGAAGACAGTGATTGTGGATACTTCCTATGAAGAAATGAGAGAGATTATTTTTGACTGTAATTATGGAGAATATGCATATGAAAAAACAATTTTTTTGGATGAGATTTAAGGCTATTCTAAAGATTGTGATTCCGATAGGGATTGCAATGCCAGTGATTCCTGTGTTGCTTGAGGATGATCTGGCTATAGCCATTACTATCTGTTGCACCATGGGACTTGCAGGACTGATTTATGTAATTAGTGGAATTCTTACATTGAAAAACGGATCGAAGCAGGCTAGAGATTACATACGAAACTATCTGGGCGGTTCGGATGCATTAGATGAAGAGTATGATAATGCGGAGAAGTATTCCACAGCAAGAATTGGAAGGAAACATTTATTTGCCAACGCTTCCGATGGATTCTATATTATACCATTTGAAAAGATAGAAAGTGTATTTGTGTGTCACGAGGGTGCCAATCCGGCAAAGGGAAGGTCTGGATATTATTATCTGTATGTGAGGTGTGATGGAATTGGTGGTTGGGACAGTATGATTAAAGTTTACTTTTTGTCGAAGATGAAATCATAATCTCCATTATGGGCGTGGTACTATTTATTGTATTCATGTATGCTGGACATAATGCGGCTAAGGCGAAAAAGCTACAGGAGGAAGAATGGGATAAGCAGGACGCGGAGCGTGAGGAGATACATAAACAATATTATGAGAATCGTTGCCAGAAGAGGTGACATCCGAATCTGTAACAGGTGATACACAGAAATATAAGTTTCATACCATTACCTTTGAGGGAACGACTGTTACCTTCAAAGCACCAGCAACCTTCGAGAAAATGGAAGATGAGGAACCGATGGAGTTCGCTCCAGATGATTTGGAACGATTTGCGGATGTAA
>CAYTOQ010000030.1:0-23677 GCA_964439445.1 uncultured Clostridium sp.
AAACTGCTCTAACTGTGCTGTCCAAGCAAGTGGGCATACTACGTTAACATTGATATTATCCTTTGCCCATTCTGTTGCAGCAACACGGCTAAGACCACGGATACCTTCCTTAGCAGCAGCATAAGCACACTGTCCGAAGTTACCGAATAAGCCAGCACCGGAAGCAAAGTTGATAACAGATCCCTGCGCTTCCTTCAAATATGGGTAGCAAGCTTTCATATAATAGAAGGCTGCATACAAACCAGAGTACATAGCAAGATTAAACTGGTCTGTGGTGTGGTCAGCTAAAGTAACACCGGAAGCGGAAGCCTGAGCGTTGTTAATTAATACATCAATTCTTCCAAAGGTATCCATTGTCTGCTTTACAACCTCACCAACAACAGCCTCGTTGTCAGCACCAGCATTGACATCGGCCTGAACGATAAGAACTTTCACCCCATATAAACGCTCAATTTCTTCTTTTGCGTCTTCTAATTTCTGAACGTTACGACCGGTAATTACAATATTAGCCCCCTCTTTTGCGTATGCGGTGGCAATTCCGTAACCAATCGAACCACATCGTCCATCACTTAGTACAGCACGTCCTGCACCAGTAATAATTGCTGTTTTTCCTGTTAAAAATCCCATGTAAAAAACCTCCTTGATATTTTATTTGTAATCGTTCAAAGCCCATTTGCAATGAACGGTTTGCATTTTTATAGATGGTCATCTGAGTGTCGTTATTATACACGGCACCTCTGTCAGTTGTTGTAGAATTAAAGTGCGTCTTCACTCACTTTGAATACCAAGCTTTCAGTTTGTGTTGCTAGTTCGTTGGCTTGTTTTTCTAACTCGGCAAGATGTTTTTTTAGTTTCGGATAGGTTGTGATATCCTTGTAGATAAAATAGGTCGCGAATATAAATAAAAACAAAGTTAAGAGATTCGTGAAATTTTGTGAAACACCGAGTAAAGGCAAGGCTTTGAAAATTGTTGCACCACTACCAATTAATGAGACAATTGTGCGCAGATAAGCCAAATGTGTCTGTTCCACAGCAAGCTTGCTGTTGGTAAATGCTAAGTCTGTACGGAATTTGGAAAATTCTGTTCGTTCCACAGCAAGCTGGTTTTGATTATAGGCTAATGCCTTTTTCGTCTTGACGGAATCTGGAATGCTGCGCGGCGTTCCTGACTCTAGTTCTGTGCCAAATTCTATATTTGATTTCTTGGAGGTTGTATTTTTTGTACCCATAAGAAAGTCCTCCTTATCGCTTTTTTATATTTTAAATCATATTGGTATGAAATTCAAACAAATATTTGTGAAAAAACGAGGTTTTTCGAGCATTTGCAAGGTGGATTTGCTTGACAGTTGATGTGAAAAATAAGAAAATAAAAAAAGTAAGGAAACGATATTTATTATAGAGTGTTGAATATTAGGAGGACCTATGAAAAAGCAACAACAAGATACATACAGTCAAGAAAAGAATGCAATAACCTGTGTGCAGAGTATGGAAGAGAAACAAGATGTAAGTACGGAAGAAGTGAAGAAATCGACCATAGATGCAATCGAGGAAGAGATTAAGGATTTACAAGAATCTGAGGTGGAAGATGAAAGTATTCGCGTACAGAAGGCAAAGTGGGTGCGTGAACAGGTAGAAAAGCAGCGTGAAATAGAAGATGCCACAAGAGAGCGCATTGAACAGGAGCAAAAGATGTTAGATGAGATGAAGCGTTCTACGGAGGAGCATTTAGAGCGCACAAAAGAGCTTAGAAGGTTTAATGAAGATACAAGAAAACAGATGCGCCAGCAGGTGTATGAGTTAAATGGTATCTCGGAGGACAAGCTTCAAGGGATGAAGGAGTACAAGAATGCTTACTATCAAGGTATGGCATTTGCCTTTTTCCTATTATCGATTGCGTTGGTTGGTCTTAGTGGATATCTTCATGGATTTGATTCACAAATTTGTCTGTTTATGGTTTCATTTGCTGGTATTGAAGGAGCATTGTTATCCCAAGAAAGCAAGCGTGGAAAAATATTAGAAGCAATCTGTCGCTTTTTGTACATATTGATGTTCCCGGCAATGCTAGTGATTTTTGTTTGTTATGAACTACAATTTCCACAATATGAGTTTTTGTTGCCATATTTTGTAATGGTGGGCTGTGGCATTTTAGTTTTAGGCACCATTGCTTATTTTGTATATAATCCTTATCGCAAGGAAAAGAAAAAAATTCGCAGTGCGAAAGAGGATTTGAAAGAGATTGAGGATGAAGCAGAAAAGGCTGTCAGACGCAATCAGCGAAGAAGAAAACGGGAAGCGGCACGTCTCGCAAGAAAGCAGGAGAAGGTGAAAAAACGTTTAGAAAAGCAACAGCGACGGGAAGAGAGAAAACAGGAGAACAAGGAAAAGCAAGAGAAGGCAAGATTTGAAAGAAAACAGAAGTGGGAAGAATACAAACTATTGCTGAAAAATAAAAAGAATGAGGTAGCCGCGAGATTAGAAAAAAAGACCGCTAATGATACAGAAGAAATTGTGGACGTAGCGGATATAGCGAGTGAAGATAAAACAAAGGCAATAGATACCACGATAGAAGAAAGGGATGGAGTTGAACAGAATAAAAATAAGAAGGAAGAGAAGGTTCTTCCCTTTCAGAATAAAGACACCTTCGCAGATGAAAAAGAAGAGATTCTAGATGCAACGGAAGTTACGCCAGTTAAGGAGAAGAGTAAATGAAAGTCGTAATAGCGATTGATTCACTGAAGGGAAGTCTTACATCCCTAGAGGCTGGCAATGCTGCAAAAAGAGGAGTTTTAAGTGCCGTGCCAGAGGCTCAAGTGATTGTAAAGCCCTTGGCGGACGGTGGTGAAGGGACAACGTAACCCACTTGTTGCTACAACCTATGGCGTGGGCGAGATGATTGCAGATGCGATACATAGAGGGTGTCGCCAATTTGTGATTGGAATCGGTGGAAGTGCGACCAATGATGGTGGAATAGTTTGTTACCACCCTTTGCTCGATTGTGACAGGAGATAAGAGGTATGAAAAAATTGGCACCCTTATTTGTATTGATTGCAGGTACGTTATGGGGTATGATGGGCATTTATGTCCGTAGATTAAATGAACTACATTTTACCACTATTGAGATTGTGGCGGTACGTTCGGTTATGACCACATTGCTGATGACCATTGTGCTGGCAATATATAATCGAACGCTATTAAAGATAAGATTGCGGGATGTCTGGTGTTTTGTGGGAACTGGAATATTGAGTATTGTGTTCTTTAATTATTGCTATTTCAAAGCGATTACATTGACATCCTTGTCGGTGGCCGCAGTATTACTTTATACAGCACCTGCGATTGTTATGGTTTTGTCGGCTTTACTGTTTCGTGAAAAAATAACAAAGGTTAAAATAATATCCTTACTAATGACGTTTATTGGTTGCGTTTTTGTGACGGGATTGGTGGGAGATGTAGGTTCTTTGAATACCCAAGGGGTTTTGGTTGGTTTAGGCGCAGGACTTGGTTATGCGCTATATTCTATCTTTAGCCGATTTGCATTACAAAGAGGGTATCACAGTCTTACCATTACCTTTTATACATTTTTATTTGCCTGTGTTGGTGCATTACCGTTGGCAAATGTAGGGATGATAGTAGAGGCTTGTGTGGACGACATAAGTATGTTCGGGTTTTATATTGTATTTGCGTTGGTTAGTACTGTTGTCCCGTACATTTTATATACCCTTGGTTTGTCTTTTATGGAAAATGGAAAGGCAGCCATTATCGCATCGGTGGAGCCGGTGGCTGCGACGATATTTGGAATGGTACTATTTCAAGAGAAAATGTCATGGAATAATCTGATAGGAATTATTCTGGTATTATGTGCAATCTCGTTAGGAAATAAAAATGGAAAAGAATAGAAAAGGTATGTATCGTGTAAACATTACGGATACATACCTTTCTTAGTGTAGGTGCTTTATTGTAAATGGTTGCAATTTACAAATATGCTATAGTTTATTTAAAGTAAACCTGTGAGATTGGTTCGGTAGAGCCAATCTTATAGCTGGTTAGACTCTTGTTGGTTGCAAGGTACAGATAATCTCCAATGTAGACTCCGCGTACAGCATTTGTCTCGTATTCAGAACCATCGGTGATTGGATATTTTGCAGTCTCAATAAAGCCTTCTTTTGCATCGTAGGTGTAGGTTGCATAGTAATAGATGCTGTCGTAGGTGTTCTCATTCATACTGCAATATATAAATCCGAAGATATTTTTAACAGGGTCAATCATAATTGCCTTGTGATTGTATTGTGCCTCACTAAAGGTTGAATTTTCAATGATATATTTATCCTGCTCTGTCACATCGGAAGGGTCGCTGACATCAAACATAGAAAGCTTGAGTCCGAGGAATTCAGATGTATTAGCATCGATTTCTTCACCAAATCCGAGGAGAAGACCATTCTCGTAAATGTGTAGATAGTTGGAGAATCCAGGTATCTTTAGCTGTCCCAATATGGTTGGGTTCGCTGGGTCTGACAAATCTACAGAGAATAGAGGGTCAACATTTCTAAAGGTTACAAAATAAGCAATATCGCCCATAAATCTTGCAGAATAGATTTGCTCGCCTGGTGCGATACCAGATAGCTTACCTACAAGCTCCATGTTGTTATCTAACACATAGATCACATTGATGTCCTCTCTAATTTCGGTAGTATTGACCGCAATATCTTCGGTATCAGTAGTTGTGAGAGCAATTTCGGATGCTCTCAATAAAGAGATATTGTTAGCCGGTATAGTCGCAACAATCCGGAGGTGACCATCGTATTCGCTTAGGGCAAATGAGTCGTAGAGATAACCGGTAATGGTTGCACTTTCGCCAGGGTTCAGTGCGCCCTTGTCATAGCGAACCTTTGTGATTTCTGTCTTGGTTACATTGTCATATAAGGTAGTGTAAAAATAGATCGAAGCATCACTTACATAGGTCTGCCCACCATTGGTTGGTATAGCTGCGGTATCTGTGAATTTGCTAGGGTCTTCAAGGTTCACACTGGTAATTACATAAGTGGTCTGCATCAAAATGTCTCTTGGATAGTAAATGTTAGAGCACTCGATGGTTTTGCCATTTATACTAGGAATATAATTGGTATAAGGCGTTGGTGTATCCAGACTGGTTTCACTAAAATCGCTAATGGTATATAGGAATCCATCACTGATTCTTGAACTCTCATACCAGCCTGACTGAGTCAAGGTTTTTAGCTTCTTTGGATTTTCCTTATCCGCAATGTTGTATATGACAATATTGGTCTCTGTTACTGTGTTTTCTTTTGTGTAATCCTGTATAGTGTATAGTGTAATAATATAGTCTTCGTAAAGATAAAACTCGTGAAAATTAACATACATATCCTCGCGAGAGAAAGCTTGTGTCAGGTCAATGGAAGCAAGTGCCTTTAGGTTACCATCCTCTGTTTGTGTAATGGTTAATATCTGATCCGTGTAGCCTGTATCATTGTTGAAGCGGGATGCAACCTTATAAATATAAGTTCCATCGGTTTTTATAATGTCACCTTCGTCCACGGTCTTTTCTTGTGTGTTGGTTGAAGAAAACTCCTTGTCAGAAGCAGCACCAGTTCCGGCAGTCGCTCTTGTTTTTGTACCGGAATCGGAGGCTGCTGTTGCGAATGAGTCTTGCACCGCACTTTCTTCTACGGCACTTTCGACCATTGCATCATTTGTCTCCATCGAAGCTTCCTCATATACAACGGCTTCGTCTGTGATAACATTGGCAAGATTATCATAGTATTCCTGATAGGCAGCCGATAGGGTGTCGTAATAAGCGTCGTAGCTGGAAGGGGATTGTAGACTGGTCTGTGTCACCAATTCTTCTTCGGATTTCGCTTCGTCTGTTTCTACAGCGGGTTCCTCTGCATTTTCCACGGAGGCAATATTTTGTGATAGCTCTTTTGTGTCACTGTTGTTAAAATGAATTGCCGTGATGGATCCTACGAGACAAAGAACTAGGCAAGCGGCAACTGCATAACGGCGGATTTTTCGGTTTTTCTCTCCCAAGGAAGAGGTTTGGGTATAACCGGTTGCAGATGAATTATTCTTTGATGGATTAGTATACTCGGTTTCTGTAGAGGACATTTCCATATGTTCATCTAACATTTTCTTCATGTTCTCAGGAGAAATGCTGTCAGGAATAGGAATATCCATAGTTTTGTCATTTATCTGTTTCATAAAATCTTGTTCGTTCATGCAAACTCCTCCTTTAGATATTGCGACATTTTAGTTAATGCGCGACTTTTGGTAGAGCGGACAGTACCTTCTTGGCTGTTCAGGATTTTTGCAGTTTCTCTGCTGTTGTACCCTGCAAATACCATAAGGGATATAATCATTTTTTCTGTTTCGTTTAGTATAGAAAAAGCGTTTCTCACATCTAGATGTTCCGCATAAGGGTGGTCATCCTGTGCGATATCCGTCATGTCATTATCCGATTGTAAATGTTCGCGGTTTGATACATATACTGCAATCTGACGCTTGCACTTGGTGGATAGGATTTGGAATATCCAGGATTTGAATTTCTCGGGTTTTTTGAGATTTTTAATACCCTTAAATGCATCCAATACCGTTTCGCTTATTACATCCTCTGCATCCTGCTGGTTGCCTAGCGTATAGTAAGCAAAGCGATACATATCTTTATAATAGAGTTCATAAAGTTTGCAAAAGGAAGAAGAGTCTCCATTTTTTGCAAGTAATACATGCGCAATGATTTCTTCGTGATTCAAGTCAATCACCTCAACTTTCTTAAGAATATGTTAAAAAGGATTATATAAACCTATTGATGAGATTTTGTCGCTCTGTAATAGTAGTGGCACAAAATTTAGATAGTGTTGCACAAAAATTAAAAAATAGAAACAAAAATAGAAATGTGAATGATGTGCTATCCACATTTCCGTCTATTAAAACAAACATATTATTGAATATAATACGATTTTAGAATTGTTCTTTTAATTGATTTAATTTGCTAACAATGGTTTTTCCGCTAATGGTTTCCTTGCTAGGAATATAGTCGTAGAGTTTTTCGAAATGTTCCATATCTTGCTTATTTGCGTAGTGTTGTCCGAGCAGGGCGTAAGTGCCTGAAATGTCGGTTCCGATGGAAAGGCAGTATTCCCAAAGGGCTACTGCTTGTTCGGGAGCCTCCTCGTATATACATTCCGCAAATAAATGCAAGGTTCGAATATAACGGGTGTAGTTTTGATCATATATAGTAAGAATTTCTAAGTTGGCGGGTCCATACTGTTCTTTCAAATCGGTATTTGACAGACCGATTAGATTCAACATCTTTTTTTCGGATAATAAATGAAGTTCCTTAACATATTGTGAAATCTGCAATTGCTTTTTCTCGTCATTTAAGGTAATATCTAATGGAAATGTATTGAGAGGAACCTCTATATAAGGAAGATTCGTCAAATCCTTCTTGCGAGTGTTGTTGGCAGCATCTTCGCGAGACAGAAAGGAAGCAACATTTTGCTTGTTTGTACCTTTGTTCTTTCTTATGTTGTGGTTTAGTACCAATATTAATATTGTGATAGAAGGTAATAACAGAAATCTCATAGTATAATCCTTTCAGAAAAGAGGTGTATTGTATGTTCAACTTCAGCAACCAAAAAATGAAGAGAATCGTATCGTCTATTATTGCGATTTTTCTTGTTGTAGTTATGGTTATTAGTTGTATTGTCACAACTGCTGGTTTTTGATTTTCTTTGTTAACTTGTGGACACGTTTTGTCGATATACAAAGCGTGTTCTTTTTGTTTTAACAGGAAATATCATTGAGTTGTTCTATTTGCTGCTAAGATAAAATGTACAAAATGATAAGGCAAAAGTCAAGATATTAGTAAATAATGACAGTATTGTTTTAGGGACTTGCAAAGATATCGGATTGTGTTAAAATGATGTAATGTAGGTTTGGACTGTGGAAAGGTCTATATTAGTTTAATGGGCTACACAATTTGTAGGTGTTCATTATATAAGATTATTGGATTGAGGAATGATAAGATGAAGTTAAAAACAAGATTATTAATCGGAACAATTGCATTATTATTAGTAGGAATCGGAATTTCGGCTATGTATCGTGTGGCATTAGCAGAGGATTCGGAAAAACAGAAAATCTATGCAGGTGTATATTTAGATGGAGTATATGTAGGTGGACTTACCAAGGAAGAAGCTATGGATGAGTACGAGCAGTATATTGATGGCATTGAAGACTTGGACGTAACATTTACGACGGTAGGGGGTTCCTTTACTACGAGTCTGGGTGACATAGGTGTATCAGTCTCTGTGGAGGACGCAGTAGACAAAGCCTACAATTATGGTAGACAGGGGAATATTTTATCGAGATACAAAGAGATTAAAGGCTTAGAGGAAGAGAATGTTGTCTTAGTTCCAGAAAAGGAATTTGATGTAGAGACATTGAAGGAAAAGCTTGAAAATGAAACGGCTGATATTGTGAAGGAACCAAAGAATGCGTCCATTACTCGTTCAGACGGAGAATTCATTGTACATCCTGGAGAAACGGGTGTAACAATCAAGATAGATGATACCGTAGCTTTATTAGAGGATGTTTTTGCAGAGGAATGGGAACAAAAAGATCTTTCGATAAAGGCTGTAGTAGAAGAGAAAGAGCCTGAATATACAGAGGATGATTTCTATGCAATTGACAGTGTGATGGGACAGGCTGTTACAAGCTATAGTCCTGGACAGACTGCAAGAAGCCAGAATCTTGCAACGGGTGCAAGCAAGATTAGTGGTACGGTTTTGATGCCGGGTGAGCAGTTTTCTATGTATGATACCGTTTCACCATTTACAGAAGAAAATGGATATGCCAATGCGGGTCAGTATGTAAGTAACGGTAGCGAATTAGAATTGGTAGATGGTCTTGGCGGTGGTATCTGTCAGGTCTCTACAACCCTTTATAATGCAGTTTTGAAAGCAGAGTTACAGGTGGATGAAAGATATCCTCATTCCCTTACAGTAAGCTATGTGAAGCTTGGTATGGATGCAGCGATTGCTGGAGATTATATGGACTTTAAGTTTACCAATGATACGGAGTATCCAATCTACATAGAAGGATATGCCGGCGGTGGTAATATTTCTTTTGCGATTTATGGTCATGATGAGAGACCAGAGAATCGTACCATTAGTTTTGAGAGTAAGGTTATTGAGACATATGAGCCTGGTGATCCGGAAGAGGAGAAGGATCCTGAATTAGAGAAGGGTGAAAAGGAAACAGAGCGCAATGCTTATACAGGTTATTACGTAGAGTTGTGGAAACATGTGTATGTAGATGGTGTGGAAACAGAGAGTTATATTGTGCCTCATGGCAAGAGTAAATATAACGCTCAGAAAGCGAAGATTCGAGTTGGAACAAAGAAGAAGAAAAAGGATAAAGATGAGGATGAGGATGCTGAGACATCGGAGGAGACATCAACAGAGTCAACGACGAGTGCTCCGGCTGCATCTGAAACTCCAACAGAAGCTCCGACAGAGACACCGACAGAAGCACCAACTGATGCAGGCGGAGGAGCGTAAAATGAGAACTGGTAAATTACCAGAGCATACATTTAAACGTTCTGTAATTAATCCAATTCGTTATCGAGGAGACAATTTCTCCTTTCGAGCAGGAATAGGACATGATGGGGCAGTGTTTGGCAACATGGTTACGGCCATGGCCACCACTGCCTTTTGTTATACAGGAAATGAAATATATGCTCTTGACAATGCAATCAATAATATAATAGCGGCAGGGGGCAAGCCCTATGCAGTATCGGTGGCGATACTGCTTCCAGAACACAGTGAGGAAGCGACACTTCGACAGATTACAGGGAATCTTGCGGTAAAGGCAGAAGAATATCGGGTAGATATCGTGGGTGGTCATACAGAGCTTGTTCCATCTGTGGTAAGTCCGACGGTTACAGTGACTGCCTATGGTGAGAAACTGTGGGAGAATCAGCATGGTAAAGTGAGAGCCGGAATGGATATTGTTATGTCCAAATGGATTGGTCTATATGGTGGAGCGATTCTTGCACAGCTAAAGGAAGAGGAGCTGATTACCCGGTATCCGAAAAGCTATATTGAACTGGCAGCGAGCTATATGAATTACACATCACTTATGCCAGAACTATCTGCAATAGAGGCTGCAGTCGCCGAGCGACCTGGTTGCATTTATGCGGCGCATGATGTATCAAATGGTGGAGTATTTGGCGCTTTGTGGCAGTTGATGTCTGCATGCAACTGTGGTGTGGAGATTCCAATCAAAGCGATTCCTGTGAAACAGGAAATAATAGAAGTTAGCGAATATTATGATATCAATCCATATATGATGAATGGACAGGGCAGCTTGCTTCTTGTAACTGAGGATGGGGAATATCTTGTTAATCAGTTACAACATGCAGGTGTTGGGGCAAATGTAATTGGGACAACGACACAATCAAAGGATCGAAAAATAATTATTGGTGAAGAGGAACGCTTTTTGGTTCCACCTAAGGGGGATGCATTAAATGCTGTCTTCTATGGACAACCGATACCGGTGTAGGGTGGTCGAGTGATTGAGGATTGCATGAAGCAGAACATTTAGGGAGGAGAAATAAGATGATAAACATTGTATTACATGAGCCGGAAATGCCGGCAAATACTGGAAATATAGGAAGAACCTGTGTGGCGACTGGTGCAAGACTTCATTTAATTGAGCCATTAGGATTTCGAATCAATGATAAGATGTTAAAGCGTGCCGGTATGGATTACTGGTATAAGCTGGATGTGAAAACCTATGTAAGCTATGAGGATTTTTTAGAGAAGAATCCTGGTGCGAAGATTTATATGGCAACTACTAAGTCAAAGCAGACTTACACAGAGGTGACTTACGAGGATAATTGCTATATTATGTTTGGTAAGGAAAGTGCCGGAATTCCAGAGGAGATTTTATTAGATAATAAAGAGTCTTGCATTCGTATTCCGATGCTAGATGAGATTCGCTCCTTGAATCTTTCTAATTCGGTGGCGATTGTACTTTATGAGGCACTCAGACAGCAGGGATTTGAAAATTTTCAGATGGAAGGGCAGCTTCATCGATATGAGTGGTAGAATGATAGCGGTTTCGTTAAGAAGCCGCTACTTTTATTTTGAGCTTGTCTGTGGTACAATTAATTAGTTATAGATATGTTTAGAAAGGCAACATTATGAACAAACGAACATTACGAATTTTGGAATATTATAAAATAATAGAGCAGCTTACTAGTTTTGCAACTTGTCCTGCAGGAAAGCGTATGTGTGAGAAGTTAAAACCTTCTGCTGATATGATGGAGATTCAAAAGAATCAGGAAGAGACAAGGGATGCACTTAGCCGAGTGTACCAGCATGGAGGGCTATCCTTTTCTGGAGTGTATCCGATTGGTGAGGCTATGAAGCGTGTGGCAGTAGGTGCGTCTCTTTCTATTGCAGAGCTTTTGGATATTGCAAAGCTTTTGAAGGTGGCGGAGCGTGCCAGACAGTATGGTGAACAGGAGACGGATAAGGATGATGAGGGAATGGCGGTAAGACAGGATTCTCTTACAGGGTATTTTGAGAGTCTTATGCCGCTTGATTATTTGGCAAGAGAAATTAATCGCTGTATTTTATCGGAGGATGAAATTGCAGATGATGCATCTTCTGCACTGAAGGATATTCGACGTGATATGAAGCTAATTAATGCAAAGGTTCACGACGTGTTGAATGGAATTGTGGCAAAGCAGACCAACCAAGCGATGCTTCAGGATGCGATTGTTACCATGCGTAATGGTCGTTACTGTATTCCGGTTAAATCAGAGTACAAGGGTCAGTTTCCGGGAATGGTACACGACCAGTCGTCCAAGGGTTCCACGTTTTTCATTGAGCCTATGGCAGTTGTGAACTTGAATAACGAATTGAAGGAATTGGCGGCAAAGGAAGCTATGGAGATTGAAAGAATTCTGGCTTCATTAAGCGAGCAAGTGGCTCTTTCGAAAGAGAGCATTGAAATGAATGTGGAGATATTGACGAGGCTTGATTTCATTTTTGCTAAGGCTGGTTTTGCAAAGTCCTATGACGGAACGGAACCGGAATTAAATGATAAGGGTATTGTCGTAATCAAACAGGGAAGGCATCCACTTTTGGACAAATACAAGGTGGTTCCGGTGGATATTCGTCTTGGTGAAGACTTTTCTATGTTGATTATTACCGGACCAAACACGGGCGGTAAAACGGTTTCTTTGAAGACGTTGGGATTATTTACTCTCATGGGACAGTCTGGACTTCATATTCCAGCGTTTCAGGGTTCGAAGCTTGCCGTTTTTAAGGATGTATTTGCTGATATTGGTGACGAGCAGAGTATTGAGCAGAGTCTCAGTACATTTTCATCTCATATGTCCAATATTGTATATATTATGAAGCATGCAGATAAGGATACGCTAGTGTTGTTCGATGAGCTTGGTGGAGGAACGGATCCGGTGGAGGGGTCCGCCCTTGCAATTGCAATTTTAAATGATTTGCACAACCGGGATATTCGGTGCATGGCAACTACGCACTACAGTGAACTTAAGACCTTTGCTATGACTACAGAAGGAATTGAAAATGCATGCTGTGAGTTTGATGTGGAGACGTTGAGTCCAACCTACAAGCTGTTGATTGGAATTCCGGGTAAGTCTAACGCATTTGCCATTGCGAAGAAATTAGGGCTTTCTAATGAAGTGATTGAAAGTGCGAAGTCGCAGATTGACAATGATGCACTGGATATGGAGACGATTCTGGCGGATTTGGAGAAGTCAAAGCGTACGATTGAGCAGGAACAGGCAGAGATTGCGGCGAACAAGGAAGAAATACAGAAATTGAAGGACAGACTTGCTTCGAAAAATGAACATATTGAGCAACGCAAGCAGGATATTTTGCGTAATGCCCGTGAGGAAGCAAGGGCGATTTTGGAAGAGGCAAAGTCCTTTGCGGACGAAAGCATTCGTAAATATAACAACTGGGATAAAAAACAAAATGCCAGCAACAAGGATATGGAAAAGGCGCGAGATGAGATTCGTGGTAAGTTAAATGCGGTAAATGATAAGCTGGCGTATAAAGCTTCTAATCGTAAGTCGAAGCATAAGGCTGGAGATTTTAAGCTTGGTGATTCGGTGCATGTTATCAGTTTGAATTTGGATGGAACCGTTCGTTCTCTCCCGAACCAAAAGGGTGAAATTACAGTGCAGATGGGAATTTTGCAAAGTACGGTGAAGATTACGGATGTGGAAATTATTCAGGAGAAGAAGCAGACTAAACAGGAAAAGACAGCGCAGTATAGAGCGTCTGTGAATAAATCTATGAATATTAAGCCAGAGATTAATTTGCTTGGGTTAACGGTGGATGAGGCGATTATGGAGTTAGACAAATATTTGGATGACGCTTGTCTTTCTCATTTAAACCAAGTCCGAGTAGTGCACGGAAAAGGAACTGGCGCACTTCGAAAGGGAATTCATGAATATCTTAAGCGTCAGTCCTATGTGAAGAGCTTCCGCTTGGGAGAGTTTGGTGAAGGTGATGCCGGTGTTACGATTGTTGAATTATAGTGTGATTTTTTTGATGCTAGTAGATGTATTATAAGTAAACAAGATAAAGGGAATGGTAGCAGGAGGTTAGGATGGATAAAAAGAGAATATTAATTGTAGATGACGATGAAAACATTGCTGAGCTGATATCACTTTATTTGGTGAAAGAGTGTTTTGATACGGAGATTGTTTTAAATGGTGAGGAAGCTCTGGAAAAATTTAAAACATATCAGCCTCATCTCATATTACTTGATATTATGTTGCCAGGAATGGATGGTTATGATGTATGTAGAGAAATTCGAAAAACTAGTAATGTGCCAATCGTTATGCTTTCGGCAAAGGGAGAGGTGTTTGACAAAGTGCTAGGCCTTAAGATTGGTGCAGATGATTATATGGTAAAGCCATTTGATTCCAATGAGCTGGTAGCTAGGGTGCAGGCCATTCTTCGTCGCGTAGCACAGTCAGAAACGGCTACGCAGTCTATTCCGGAAGAGCAAGGGGATGTTGTGAGATATGAAGGCTTGACGGTTAATTTAACTGGTTATGTGGTCATTTATAATGGTCAGCAAGTGGATATGCCACCAAAAGAAATGGAATTGCTGTATTTTCTTGCAAGTAGTCCGAATCAGGTGTTTACGAGAGAACAGTTGTTGGATAAGATTTGGGGATATGACTATATCGGCGATACCCGAACGGTGGATGTTCATGTAAAGCGTATACGAGAAAAAATAGGGGACGGCGCAAATTGGTCGATTGCTACAGTATGGGGAATTGGTTACAAATTTGAAGTGAAATAGTCGGGAGGACAGACTTGAAACGAACATTTTTAGATAAGATTATTGTAGTCATTACTGTGCTATTGTTGGGGTTGTTTTTTTTGCTGGCAAGTTATACAACTTATGCAACACAAAAGGCATTGGTAGAGGAGAAACAGAATAATTTAATTAATGAAGGTAATCTATTAGCAAAGCAAACGATTGCTTCTTATTTGCAAGGGATTACATCTCTGGATTATCTGCAAATTCGGTTTGATGAGTTTGAGGATACGTTGCAATCTTATGTGTGGTTTTTTTCTGAAACGGGTGACTTGATTGTCGCATCCAACGGTGGAGCATTGAGTGTGATGCCCAATAACCTGTTGGAGATGGATTCGAATTTGAATTTGAATAAGGGGTTTGCTCAGACTGGCAATTTCTATAATATGTTTCCTACCACTATGATTAGTATTGGAATGCCAATATCTGTAGGCGGAGAACTTCGTGGATATCTCGTGCTACATACGGCGATGCAGGAATTGGATGGCTTGCAGGATGAAATGTTGAGAATTATGTATATGCCATTTATCGTTATCATCTTAGTGATTTCCATTATGTTAATGTATTTATCCCGTTCTGTTATTCGTCCGGTTACAAAGCTGAATACGGCTGCGCGTGAATATGCAAAGGGAAATTTCGAAGTGAAAACTGGTGTAAAAAGAAACGATGAGTTAGGCGAGCTTTCGGATTCTTTGGAATATATGGCAGGTGAATTGAGTAAATTAGATGAGTACAGGAAGAATTTTATTGCTAATATATCCCACGATTTTCGCTCGCCCCTTACATCGATTAAAGGATATTTGGAGGCAATGCTGGATGGAACAATTCCCCCAGACAAATATAATCGATATTTGAATATTGTATTAAATGAGTCAAAGCGATTGACAAAGCTGACCTCTAGTCTGTTGGAGCTAAATGATTTCGATACCTATGGTCCGGTGCTGAAAAAGCAGACCTTTGATATTGTAGACGTGATTCGCGAGACGCGGAATACAGTAGAAGGTGTGTTTGAGAACAAACAAATTGATTTTCAGTTAAATTGTCCGGCAGAGGATACAGTGGTTTATGCGGATAAAATGAAGATTGGTCAGGTAGTACATAATTTGATTGATAATGCGATTAAGTTCAGTCCGAAAAAAGGCAAGATAACAGTGACCGTATATGATAAGAATGGAAAGATATTTGTATCAGTTAAGGATCAAGGACCGGGTATTGAAAAAGAACATCAAAAGAAGGTGTGGGATCGTTTTTATAAGACGGATTCCTCGCGAGGCAAGGATAAGCAGGGAACGGGTCTTGGTCTTGCTATAACAAAAGAGATTATTAAAGCACATGGAGAGAATATCAATTTAATTAGTACCGAAGGTGCCGGTAGTGAGTTTGTCTTTTCACTGACAAGAAGTAGTAGTCGTGAAGGTGGACAGATTGGATAAAAATTGGACAGAGCAATATGCTCGACAAGATAGAGTATATAACAGTGTTTTATAGACTATATGAATAAAACATAGAAATAAAGGAGAATGACAAGATGAGATTTATTACGGAATTGAGAGATGGAGATATGATTTCCTCCATTTATCTTTGCAAGGACAAGAGAACATTACAGACAAAGGCGGGAAAGAATTATTACTCTATGCAGCTACATGACAAGACAGGTTCTGTGGATGCAAAGGTATGGGATTTGTCCAATGGAATTGACCACTTTGAGTCCATGGATTACATCTATGTGGATGCACAGGTGACAAGCTTTCAAGGAGCATTACAGTTGAATATCCGCAGAGTGCGTCGTGCGCAGGAGGGAGAGTATGATCCGGCTGATTATATGCCATGCTCGAAGAAGAATTTGAATGAAATGTATGATGAATTGATTACGATGATACATACCGTAAAGGAACCTCATCTTTTGAAGTTATTGCAAATGTTTTTTGTGGAGGATGCAGAGTTTGCAAAGAGATTTAAGATGCATTCCGCAGCAAAAACAATGCACCATAATTTCGTAGGTGGTTTACTAGAGCATAGCTTGTCTGTTGCAAAGCTTTGTGATTTTTATTCAACCTGTTATCCGATGATTCATAGAGATTTGTTGATTACAGCAGCGATTTGTCATGATATTGGAAAAGTGACGGAGATATCCTCCTTCCCGGAAAATGATTATACAGATGAGGGACAGTTGATTGGTCATATTGTAACAGGAACGATTATGTTAGATGAGCGCATCAAGCAGATTGAAGGATTTCCTGTAAAATTAGCAAATGAGTTAAAGCATTGCATTTTGGCGCATCATGGTGAATTGGAGTTTGGTTCGCCGAAGAAGCCGGCTTTGCTGGAAGCTGTAGCACTTTCCTACGCGGATAATACTGATGCGAAGATAGAAGGCTTTATTGAGATGTTAGATACAAATCACGATAAGGGTGATGCTTGGTTGGGATACAGCCGTATGTTTGAGACGAATGTAAGAGCAACCTCACGTTAAGAAAGATTTCCCTAGTGTTCAGAGGATGAAAAATCCTGCTACTTTATGTGAAGGTGGCAGGATTTTTCGTTTCTAATTCATTTCTTCGATGTTGCTGAAGGACCAAGCACGAATATTAATTTCTACAATGCCAGAACCACAGTACTCGCAGAACTTGGCATTTACGGAAGAGACTGGCGCACCGCAGTTTGGACAGTTCACGCCTAATGCATTGTCGAATTCGTTCTTAATCAAGCTACGGTCCTGAATATAGATTAAGTCCGTATTGAATTTGGTTTGATATTTGTAGTCTTTCTCGCCGTCTACAACCTTGTTATCAGGGTCAGTGGTGTAATGATAACATTCCAAAGCAGATTGGAAGGTGATAATGCATCGTCCTTGTGCCTTGCGATACTGGTTAATCTCTGTTTTATGAATATGTATTCGCTCAAAATGCTCATGTAAGCCTTTGGTAGTGAGCATACGAATATGGTTGTCTAATTGATTCTGTAGCTCTTCATTGCCATCCTGTAATACCGAAACATTTCTGTCGTTTACTGCACGGAGATACGAGGTAAGTACATTGTTGGCGCGCTCCTTCATTTCGTCATAGTGGAAATCGGGAAAGTCGTTTGTTATTTTTGGTAACAATAGACTAGTCATTCCGGATACAGATTTGGGCGTGGTTGCCATTTGCTGTTTCATTTGTTGCGCACCCTGTGAAATAGAAGGTGTTCCAAATGCTGCTTGGGAAAAATCCCGAAGCTTACGGCTAAAATGTCGATACGCAGAATATATTGCAATGATAATGCTAAGTATTAAAACCAATATAATGATAATAGGGATTAGTATTTTCATAATGCCTCCATAATATTAGACAAGCAAACCGACACTTGTCGGCTTGCCTGCAATCGTTAATCTAGTTACCCAAATAGGAAAGGATAAACAATACGATAAGGACAACGATAACTGTAAGGATAACCTTAGGAATAGAAATAGGAGTTTGTCCAGATACTTTACCTGTTTGCCCGTTTACCATAAATTGATATACCTTGTCGTTATATTTGAAGGTAGAAATCCAAATCGGCAACAACAGATATTTGTATGTAATATTGCTAAAGTCGGTGCTTAAACTAACATTGCGTACATGATCTGCGTGATGTTGTTGACGGATATTGCTTTCGATGTGTCGTCTTAATTTATTCGTGATGGAGGATTTTGCTGTTCCCCATGCATCCTTTAATCCAACGGAATAACGTTCTGCTACAAATCCGGCAATATATTCTGGCTTGTATGCTTTATTATTGGCAGTATCAAATGGTTCCAAGCCTTTTAGGATACCGCCATTGTGGTTTTTGCTGGCAAAGACAAGCTCGTCATCAATAAATTCACGATGTGTACCGTTGGTTCGATGCCAAGTGGTCTGTACATAGGTTTCTCCGTTTGGTTTCCGTTTTCTTTTGTCGATACCATATTCACCGTGGAAAGTAGAAGTGGTCTGTGTATCGAAGGTCCAATATGGTAGATAGATACCCTTAAAGCTCTTAGGCTTTGCACTTTCCTTTGCAAGCTTTGGACAGAAGAACTTACGCTTAATCCATTTCTGAAAATATTCAGAAGCTTGTTTTTCGTTTATTTTAAATGGAACCACACCACCTGGAGCAATGGTGTCCTGCGCCTGAGCCTCCATAACCTGATTCGAGCCACAGAAAGGACAAACACCAGATGTCTGTAATGCGTCATAGATAGATTCGGCACCACAGGCTTCACAAAGAACGGTTTTGGTTTCGATACCCCAATCTTTATTGGCTGTGTGTTCTGCCTCGAAGAAATTCAATTCTTCCGCCTGGCGTGGAACATCTTCTTCGTGTTTAATTTCTTCCTCATAATCACAGTAAGGACATTTTAATTTGCCGCTAGAAGGATCAAAATCCATAACACCCGCACATTGAGGACATTTCTTGTCTGTTTCTTCGCGGGTTTCCACTATATTCATTTCAAATTCGTCCATATATTCTCCTCCTTAGTAACTGATAGAAAATTGTATGTTCTATACAAAAACAGATAGGATATCCATAGGAGAAAACTCGCAATGGATATCCTAAAATATCAGTATAAGCTATACAAACACAATATTATTGTGCGTCGTTCTCATCGAAAATGTCTCCACATTCTGGACAGAATTTCGGTGGATTCTTAGGGTCTGCCGGCTGCCAGCCACATTTGTCACAGCGATATAATGGAGCGTCTGCTGGTTTCTTCGCACCACACTCAGGACAGAACTTACCAAGGTTTACTGCGCCACATGAGCAGGCCCAACCTTCCGTTGCAGGAGCTGGTTTCTTACCACCACATTCTATACAGAAGTTACCTGTGTTAGTAGCACCGCATGAACAGGTCCAAGAGTCTGCTGAAGGTGCAGCAGGAGCTTCTGGAGCCGCTGCTGGAGCTGGACTAGGTGCTGGAGCAGGAGCGGTAGGAGTTGGTGAAGTTGGTGGAGGAGTCTGTTGTTGCTGACCCATTGCAAATAATGAGTTGGCATCCATTCCGCCTGCCATATTCGCCATATTCATACCGGCAAATGCCATCATAGGTCCGGTTGCTGTATTAGATGCAGCAGATTTCATAGCCTCTGCCTGTGCACCAACTAAGGTTGCAGCCGCCATATTAGGGTTACGAAGAACAGCGGTTCTCTGTAATTCCTTGATTGCTGCTTCATCCTCTGCTGAAAGCTTAAGAGGACTGATGTTAAATGAAACAATACGGATACCACGTAACTGACCCCATTTCTCATCTAACTCTTTGTTCATTGTCTCAACTAATTCTTTGGTATATCTAGTAACCTGATTATAACGGATTCCCATATCAGAAATGGTTGCAAGTACAGGCTGCAAAGCTGTAACAATCTCAGCCTTTAACATACCATCTAAATCATCTCTTCTGTACTCGTCCGTGACATTGCCGCATACGTTGGTATAGAACAAGATTGGATCAAAAATCTGATAAGAATATGTACCGTTGCAACGTACATCTACGTCCATATCCAAACCGATGTTGTTATCTACTACACGGAATGGAACAGGCTGTGCTGTACCATACTTGTTGTCTTTGATTTCTTTCGTGTTGAAGAAGTATACTCTCTGGTCCTTTCCGGTATCGCCACCAAATGTGAAACGTCTACCAATCTGCTGGAAGGTTTGACCGATGTTTTGTCCTAAGTCACCGTGAAGTAAACTTGGTTCAGTCGAAGTATCGTATAAGAATTCACCTGCTTCTGCAGAGAACTCTACGACCTGTCCCTGATCTACGATAATCATACATTGTCCTTCGTTGATCGCAACAACAGAACCGTTGGTAATTAAGTTATCATTACTTTCGTTCTTAGTACCAAAGGCACTAGTAGTACGTTTGCGTCCCTTTACAACAAGGACTTCGTCTTCTAATGCGTCACAGTAGAAATACTCTTTCCACTGATCTGCTGCAACACCCTTAATTGCGCCACCAATTGCTTTAATTAATCCCATAACATTCTCCTTTTTTATAATATTTTGTATAGGTAATTGTAAAACTATAATATTATGTGCGTGAGTTATACAACTTGAACAAACCAACGCAGGCACGCTTTCGCTGTGCTCGGTTCGTAACGGTACTAAATTCGAGGCAAAGCCTCTCATTAAGTGCCGACGACCTCACAGCACCTGCTTATTGGTATTTGTTCAAGTTGCATAACTCAATATAAGATTTTGATAGTTTTGCAATTACCTAAATATTTTGTAGTTTCATTGCTATAATATGTCACACATACAATAATTATACATTTTTTGTCGAAAAAAGTCTATGATTAAGTGCGAATTGCAAGCTTGAATTTACAAAGAAGGTAGATTATTTTTTGTGGAAAGAGAAAATGTAAAATGTGGTTTCGTCTTTTCGCTACCATAGGTTGCGGAAAGGGCGTTTTTTCTTTCGAAAGGAGGATGTGTACCATAAAAAGCTGGATGACAGTGGTAATAATAAATGATACAATATACAGAAGTTCGAACAGGATGGGATTTGGCTTATGAAAAACTGAAGTCGGTTGTAAAACTAGAGATTATGGATGTGAAAAAGGATTAGTATAAGAGATTTATACAATGGATTTACTATACAAAAGATTGGAAATAATATGTATTGAGATAGAAAAAATGATGTATGTAGGTAATTGTGAAACATAAATGTTATATAGGAAAGTTATACAATCTGAACAAACCAATACAGGCACGCTTTCGCTGCGCTCGGTTCGTAGCGGTACTAAATTCGAGGCAAAGCCTCTCATTAAGTGCCGACGACCTCACAGCACCTGTATATTGGTATTTGCTCAATTTGTATAACTTAATATAAATTTTTGATAGTTTCAAAATTACCTAGTGATGTATGTAGCGAAAGGAGAACATTTATGGAAACAAATGCAATGAATAACTTAAGCTATGGGTTGTTTGTACTTACAGCGCAAAAGGATGGTTTTGACAATGGTTGTATTATCAATACCGTGCAGCAAGTGACCACAGAACCGAACTGTATTACGATTGCGGTGAACAAAAGTAATTTGACACACGATATGATTTTGGAAACGAATAAGTTTAATGTATCTGTGATTAGTGAAAAGGCGGATTTTGAACTGTTTAAGCATTTTGGTTTTCAATCTGGCCGGGATGTAGATAAATTTGCGGGTTTTGGGGATGCTAAGACGTCAGGGAATGGTCTTAAGTATATTACAAAGGGTACGAATGCATACCTTTCCGCTTGGGTAAAGGAAACAGTAGATTTGGGAACGCATACCTTATTTATTGCACAGGTTACTTATTCGGAAGTGTTAAATGGTGTGCCTTCTGCAACCTATAGCTATTATCATGCGCATATTAAGCCGCAGCCGGTGGACACAGGTAAGAGAGAAAATGGTCAGGTGGTCTGGAGATGTATGATCTGTGGTTATGAGTATGTTGGTGAGGAATTACCGGATGATTTCATTTGTCCACTTTGTAAGCATCCCAAATCGGATTTTGAAAGGGTAGTGAAGTAATTGACTCAAATGTTGAAAATCACAGCTAGAAGATTTGCTGTGATTTTACTTTGCTAATTGGTGAAATGCAAATTTTCTGATAGATAGGAAAAAGATATACGCTCGGTTATATGAATGAGTATGTGTTAAATGCGATTAGTTTTTGAGATAAGGAACTTAGAAAGGTTGACAACATGGCATTAGAAAAGAATCAGGAATACGAGATTACAATTGAAGATATGGGAAACGATGGGGAAGGGATTGGTCATATTGATGGTATGGCTGTATTTGTGAAGGATGCCGTTGTGGGAGATGTGGCACGCATCAAGATTATTAAGGCAAAGAAAAATTATGCCTATGGTAGATTGATGGAGTTGGTAACACCGTCTAAGTATCGTGTGGAGCCCATTTGTCCTCATGCCAGACGTTGTGGTGGATGTAGCATCATGCAGGTAGACTATGAAAAACAGCTTGCATGGAAGCAGGATAAGGTGATGAATTGTTTGAAACGTATTGGCGGAATCTCTAATGTGGAAGAGTTGATGGAGCTGATTATTGGGATGGACAAGGACTTGGAGTCGGCAGATTTGCAGGACGTTGGTGGAAAGCAAAGCGTCGCTTGTGCTGCCAAGGACAATTTGGAAAAGGAGAGCTTCCCGGCAATCCGATATCGCAACAAGGCGCAATTTCCGGTTCGGAGAGATAAGGACGGCAATATCGCCATTGGCTTTTATGCAGGAAGAACCCACTCGGTTATTGATACGGATGTGTGCTACTTACAGGATGCAGTAAATGATGAGATTATTAGAAGATTTCGTGGATTTTTAGAGAAATATAATGTGGAGCCTTATGATGAGGAAACGCATACCGGATTGGTACGTCACATTTTGACCCGTGTAGGAAGAAGGACTGGCGAAGTGATGATTTGTGTGATTATCAATGGTACGGAGCTGGTGGGAGTTGTGCCGGCTGATAGTGCGGCACCAAATGTTGATGCAGGATCGGGACAGTGTGATTTGCAGGAGATGAGGACAAGAAGGTTTAATGGACAAAAGCCGGGCAAAAATAAGAAGTATATGAATGTGGAACAAGAGCTTGTGAAATGTATGGAGAATGTTCCAGGGATTACAAGTATTTCTGTGAATATCAATCGAGAGAAGACCAATCGGATTCTTGGGGATAAATGTCGAACTATCTGGGGGAGCGATACTATCTCAGATTACATAGGTAATGTGAAATATCAGATTAATCCATTGTCGTTTTATCAGGTGAATCCTATGCAGACGGAAAAGCTCTACGGAAAAGCCTTGGAGTATGCGGATTTGCACGGGGATGAGAAAGTATGGGATTTGTATTGTGGAATTGGTACCATTTCTTTGTTTCTAGCACAGAAGGCAAAGAAGGTAATGGGCGTTGAGATTATTCCTGAGGCTATTGAGGATGCAAGAAAGAATGCCGAAATGAATGGGTTTGACAATGTGGAATTCTTTGTAGGAAAAGCAGAAGTTGTGTTGCCAGAGCAGTATGAAAAATATGGTGTCTATGCGGATGTGATTGTGGTTGACCCGCCAAGAAAAGGTTGCGATGAGGTGGCAATTTCAACCATGGTTAAAATGCGACCAAAGAAAATTGTGTATGTCAGCTGTGATCCGGCAACGCTTGCTAGAGATGTGAAGATGCTTGTGGCAGCGGGATATGAGGTGAAGAAGGTGTGTGCTGTGGATCAGTTTGGACATAGTGGGCATGTGGAGACCGTCGCATGTCTACAAAGGGTGGATATGTAGAAATCCTTGAAT
>CAYTOQ010000031.1:0-23294 GCA_964439445.1 uncultured Clostridium sp.
CGTATTGCGGAACACAAGGATGTTATGCTTCCGATTATGATTTGTCAGGACGGTTTTATTACCAGTCATGCGGTAGAGAACATTGAGTTGTTAGAGGATGATAAGGTTAAGAACTTTGTGGGTGAGTACAATCCAGAGAATTATTTGCTAAATGCCAACCAGCCAATGGCAATGGGTCCTTATGCAGTTTCTAACTATTATATGGAAACAAAGATGGCACAAAATACTGCTATGAACAATGCAAAGCAGGTTATCTTAGATGTTGGCAAAGAGTTTGGCGAGATGTCCGGAAGAGAGTATGGTTTCTTCGAGGAGTACCGTTTAGAGGATGCAGACTATGCAATGGTAATGATTGGTTCTGCGGCGGGAGCTACCAAGGATGCTATTGATAAGCTTCGTGACCAGGGCATGAAGGTTGGACTTCTTAAGCTTCGTGTATTCCGTCCATTCCCAGACGAGGAAATTGCAATGGCACTTAAGAATTGTAAGGTAGTAGCCATTATGGATAGAAGTGAATGTTTCCGTGGTAAGGGTGGTCCGTTAGGCGCTGAGATTAAGGCTGCCATTTACGACTATGCAAAGGACGTGAAAGCATTTAACCTTGTATATGGTTTAGGCGGACGTGACTTTACAGTGGAAGAGGCGGAGCGTATCTTCAATGATATGCAGGCATATGATAAAGACGGTGTTGCTTTTGAAGAGTACCGTTATGTAGGACTAAGAGGATAAGGGGGCTTTCGGAGATGAGTTATAATTTTAAAGCAGAAATGAGTAAACCAGAACGTTTGGCTCCAGGACATAGAATGTGTGCCGGTTGTGGTGGTACAATCGCAGTTCGTGCCGTGCTTCGCGCATTGCATGAAGGGGATAAGGCAGTTATTGGTAATGCGACAGGATGTTTGGAGGTATCTACCTTTATGTATCCATATACAGCATATGAAGACAGCTACATTCACAATGCATTTGAAAATGCAGGCGCTACTATGAGTGGTGTGGAGACTGCATATAACATTTTGAAGAAAAAAGGAAAGATAGACGATACTTACAAGTTCATTACCTTTGGTGGTGACGGTGGTACCTACGATATTGGGTTCCAGTCTCTTTCTGGTGCTATGGAGCGTAACCACGACTTTGTATATGTATGTTACGACAATGGCGCTTATATGAACACAGGTATCCAGCGTTCTTCCGCAACACCGATGTACGCAGATACAACCACAACTCCGGTTGGTAGTGAGTCTAACGGTAAGATGCAAAACCGCAAGGATTTGGCTGCAATTATTGCTGCCCATGACGTTCCATATGTAGCACAATCTACATTACTTGGTAACTTCAAGGATTTGCATACAAAGGCAGAAAAGGCTATCTATACACCGGGTGCAGCTTTCTTAAATGTTATGGCTCCATGTCCAAGAGGATGGAGATATCCAACCGAGGATATTATGGAGATTTGTAAGCTTGGCGTAGAAACCTGTTATTGGCCACTTTTCGAGGTAGATCATGGTAAGTGGATTTTGAACTATGAGCCAAAGAAGAAGCTTCCGATTGAGGATTTCTTACGTCCACAGGGAAGATTTAAGCATTTATTCAAAAAGGGCAATGAGGATTTGTTAGTGCAGTTCCAGGCAGAGGTTGACAGACGTTGGGAAGAATTGCAGTTTAGATGCTCGAAGTACTAACATATGTGTAAATTTTGCAGGGAGATTGTAATCTCCCTGTTTTCTTTTTTTTGAAAAATTGTTATACTGTTGTAAGATGTAACTGAAGGGAGAATAAGTATGGAACCAAAAGAGATTGTAAGAGCATTAAGAGAAGATTTGCAGTTAAATAGAAGAGAGTTTTGTGATTATTTCAATATTCCATATCGTACAGTACAGGATTGGGAGTGTGGAAAGCGTGTTATGCCAGAATATGTATTGCGTTTATTGGAATACAAAATCAGAATGGACCAAATGCTACAAGAACAGAGTGAGAAGAAAAAAGTTGTTGTGGGTCAGGATTTTTGTATACGTAGTATGCAATTAGATGATTATGAGGATGTTCATCAGCTATGGAGTTCTTGTGATGGTATTGGTTTGAATGAAGTGGATGATTCAAAAAAAGGGATAGAAAAATTTTTAGTTCGAAATCCGAAAACTTGTTTTGTTGCAGAACAGGAAGGTAAGATTGTTGGAACGATTCTTGCTGGCTGCGATGGAAGAAGAGCGTATCTATATCATTTGGCAGTTTTGGAAGAGTATAGAGGGAAAGGAAT
The DNA here is from genome assembly GCA_964439445.1 of uncultured Clostridium sp. Taxonomy (GTDB): domain Bacteria; phylum Bacillota; class Clostridia; order Lachnospirales; family Lachnospiraceae; genus CAG-590. The sequence goes on from CAYTOQ010000031.1 coordinate 2,255, forward strand.
TGGGAAGGAATTAGTAGTGACGGCTACTGAAGCAATTGAACGTTTGGGAATTCAGAAAACGGCATTGGTTGTGTTTAGTGAGAATGAAGAGGCAAACAAGTTTTGGGAGAAAATGGGCTTTATTATTCGAGAGGACTTGACTTATCGAAATAAGGCAATTTTAGAATAAGAGAAATGGTATGAATGATAATTTAGCATAAAAACAAGTAAGGGTATTTCGAGAGGTTAAGACAGCTTGAAATACCCTTTTAGTTATAATACTACTTATAAAGGCTTAAAGGATGCAGAAAATCTTTGTTTTGCATCGTCAATTTTGTTCTGTGGTGCATCAGGAGTTGGATAAAATCCTCGCTCGTGCATAGAGCAGAATACGTTTTGCTGCATAGTGTGTTCTTCTGCAAGAATATCTAGCATAGTAGAGCGAAGTTCTTCGTGTACGCACTCATTGGAACAAGTGTTGAATAGATTCGTTGCATTTTTCTGAGTTGCCAACGCATCACCTAATATTTCTTTTTCTGTATATTGATTCATGATAACCTCCTAGCCTAAATGATTATAAAGCTTATTAAAATGTGACTGATGTCTCTTTGAAATTTCTTCCATTTCACTTCTGACAGTTGGGTCAGTTGCATGATCTGCCAGCATTTGAAATTTCTTTACTAACAATTCTTCCTCTGACAGTAATTCATTAATTGATGATAATTCTTTTTCTGATAAATTACTCATTTTTAATCTCCTTTTCTTGTTGATATGATGTAGTGTTGCACAAAAAATAAAAATTTAAACAAAAAATTAAAAATTTGCCGAAAGTATCCGGTTGAATGGAATGCAATCAGGATTTATAATATAGAAAAATAACTTCGCAATAACTTGGTTATTGGCATGAAATGAATGATTTGTATAGAAATTGTTAAAGTATCTTTGTAGTTGGAGTAGATCAATGTATCATTTTATTTTAAATCCGATGGCTTCGTCCGGTAAGGGGATGCGGGCATGGGAAAAGGTTGAGACAATATTAAAGAATGAGAATATAGAGTATGCGACATATGTATTGGGTAGCGCACAGGAAACAACGCAGTTTGTCGGTGAATTGACGAGACGGAGAGCAGATATTGCATATGAGGAAAGTGCGGCGACATCGGAAGAGAGCGTGCAGTCTGCAGAAGAATGTCACATTGTTGTAGTAGGCGGAGATGGCACCATCAATGCAGTGCTGAATGGAATTGCTGACTTTGAGCATACGATTGTTTCGTGCATCCGAACCGGATCGGGTAATGATTTTGCTAGAAATATTGGGGTGTCTAAGGATCCCCAAAAGGCGATACAGCATTTATTGAAAACACCGGATAAGCTTTCTTTGGATTATGGAGAAGCTACATATATGACAAGCAAGGGAAAGCAAATGCGTCGTTTTGCGATTAGTAATGGTGTCGGCTATGATGCTGATATTTGCGAGGAGGTTAGTCGGAGTAGGCTGAAAAAAGTGTTTAACCGCATTAAGTTAGGAAAGCTCATTTATGTAACAATTGGAATTAAGCAGATTTTTACAAGAGTGAATTCGAGTGCAAGCATTGTGCTAGATGATGAAAGAATAAAGGTGCCAGAGTTGTTTTTTGTGGTTGGAATGCTTCATGAGAAGGAAGGTGGCGGTGTACCTTTTTGTCCCAAAGCAGACGCGACGGATGGAATGCTTGAGGTATGTCTTGTCAGAGGTATGCCAAAGTGGAAGCTGTTGATTGCCGTTGCTATGGTATACCTAAAGAAGCATCATATATTTCGAAGTATTACGTTTCATAGATGTAAGGAGCTATCTGTACATTTGGAGCAACCACAATGGTTTCATATAGATGGAGAGACATCGCAGAAAGTAAATGCACTTTCGATGGTATGTAAATCGGGATTTCGATTTTATAAGTAGGAGAATTTGTCCAATTCGTTTCATATTAATTGTTGCTAAAAAGAGATATGATACAAAAGGGATATACTGTGTATGAAATATGTTAAGGCGGTTATACTTTACTGATGAGATAGGGATATTGTAAAGTAAAGGCAGATAGATATGAAAGATTTCTTTTTTTATAAAACTGAATTACCATTGGATAGTGGTTTTGCTATGTTTGGGGTGTGCCACTTATTATGGATAATAGGAATAGGAATTTTCTCATGGTGGATGGGGAGATTCTTTTCTTTTGCAAAAAAACAAAATGTAATTCGCATGAAATATGTACTTGGAGTATTGCTTCCTGTTATGGAACTGTATCGATGTATTGTGTTACTTATGATTGGACATTTTGTTCCTGATGAGTATCCATTGCATCTATGTAATATGGCATTGTGGTTAGCGACTATATACCTCTGGACGAAGAATCGGTTTGTAGGAGCAGTTTATGTATTGCTGTGTTTGCCGGCAGCGGCATTGGCAGTGGTATTTCCGGGATGGTTAAGCTATCCATTTTGGAATTTCATGCATATTCATAGCTTCCTGTATCACGGCTTAGTGGTTGCTATTGGATGGGGAATCATCCGTAGTGGAGAGCTGATTCCGACTTGGAAGGAGCTATGGAAACCGTTGTTGTTTGGGATAGCGGGGTATGTTGTTATGTCGGAGATTAATCTACGCTTGGATACTAATTTTTGGTTTCTTAATTTACCTTCCTATGAGTCTCCGTTGGCTTTGATTTATAAATGGACCGGAAAAGATGGATATTTAATGGGACATTTTATGTTTTGTGCATCGGTGGTAGTGGTGTGGAGAGCGCTTTTAGAAGTGTTTACAAGATGTATGAAAAAAAGGAAGAAAAATGAGAAGCTGGAATCGAAGCCTATATAAGTGTTCTATTTTGAAATTATATTTCATAGGATTTTAGCAAGTTGCAGAATATAGGAAGGGCATATGTTAAATTATCTATGGGCAGGGATGGTATTAGTAGGAATCATAGTTGCAGCATTGGAAGGAAATTTGGGGGCGGTTTGTGAAGGCGTGATTGACTCATCAAAAGAGGCTGTGGAGCTGTTGTTTGTAATGGCCGGTGTGGTGAGTATGTGGAACGGTATGTTATACATTGCAAATAATTCTGGCTTAATCGAGGCATTAACCAATAAAATGAAACCTCTGTTAAAGCTTATCTTTCCCCGATTACCACTTGAGCATAAGGCAGCTTCTTATATCTCGGCTAATTTTATTGCCAATGTTTTGGGCTTAGGATGGGCATGTACACCGACAGGCATACAAGCCATGAAGGAGTTGCGAAAGTTAGAACTTGAAAGAGGAAATGATCCGTCTATTGCCAGTGATGAAATGTGTACATTTTTATTACTGAATATATCTTCCTTACAATTGATTCCGATTAGTATGATTGCATACCGAAGTCAATATGGAAGTGCAACCCCCATAGCAGTAGTTGGTCCTGCTCTACTTGCTACGACATTGACAACAGGTATTGCATTTCTTATATGTAAGATTGTGATTGGTATAGGTAAAAAAGGGAACAATGGAGGTGATACGTTATGATGCAGATACTTGATTTTTTGTCTGTTTGTATGATTCCGTTATTAATTTTTTTTATAGTAGGAAATGGAATTCTTAGTAAACGCCCGGTGTTTGAAGATTTTACGGATGGTGCAAAGAATGGTTTTCAAATTATTCTTGATATTGCTCCTACGATTGTAGGTTTAATTGTAGCGGTTGGTGTTTTGAGGACCTCTGGAACGTTGGATTTAATGAGTGAACTACTATCGCCTCTTGCCAATATATTACATATTCCAACGGAGTTGTTGCCCCTTAGCATAGTTAAAATGTTTTCTGCGTCTGGGGCGAATAGTCTTTTGGTTGATATTTTTAAAGAATATGGAACGGATTCCTTTATTGGTTTTTCTGCGTCGGTGTTACTTAGTTGTACCGAAACGCTTTTTTATACCGTTTCGGTCTATTTTATGAGTGTCGGAATTAGCAAGTCTAGATGGACTGTTCCGACGGGGATTATTGTGGCAATATGTAGTCTTTTTATCAGTGTATGGATTGCGGGAAATGTTGTATAACAGCTTGCACCTAGATACAAGGTGTGATATTCTAAAGCTGTTAGCTATCTGACAGGTTAACGTGATAAAGTACATACAATATAGTGAACTTTTGTAGGATGTAAATGCTATATTGTAGCGGGAGAAATTAGGAGGATACCAGTATGCAAGATAATTATGGAATTGATAAGTATGTGAGAAGTATTCCGGATTTTCCGGAACCGGGAATTATATTTAGAGATGTAACATCGATTATTCAGAGTGCGGAAGGCTTGAAAATTACAATCGACGGTTTGTTAGAGCGCTTACAGGGTGTGGATTTTGATGTTGTGCTAGGACCAGAATCACGAGGTTTTATTTTTGGTATGCCGGTGGCTTACGCAATGGGAAAGGGTTTTGTTCCTGTTCGTAAGAAGGGAAAATTACCTTGTGAGACGATTGAAAAGGAATATGAATTAGAATATGGTACTGCTGTGATTGAAATGCATAAGGATGCAATTCGTCCAGGGGATAAGGTTGCCATTGTAGACGATTTGATTGCAACGGGTGGAACCATTGAAGCAATTACACAGATGGTAGAAAGTCTTGGTGGCGAAGTGGTGCGCATTCAGTTTGTTATGGAATTAGCAGGCTTGAAGGGAAGAGACAAGCTTGGAAAATATGATGTGGATTCCTTGCTTGTATATGACGGAAAATAAAGGGGATTTTGCAACCGGAGGTGGCAAATTACGATATGTTTGCAACCTATAGGCGTAAAAGTTGGTATATAGAATATACGAACATAAAAACATGCATATTAATATGCAGAAATGAGGGAGATATGGATTACAGAAAACTTAATACAAAAGCTATGACTTGTATGTATGTAAAGACATGGATTGGTAGTGTTATATGGATTGTGTTGCTTATAGTAAGTAATATTTTATTGAAGGATGAGATACCTACTATTGTAAGTGGTGTGATTTATGGAGTTGTAGCAATGATAGCGATTTATTCATTAATTGCACCAAAGCTTCGTTATGAAAGATATCGTTTTCTGTTGTCAGAGGAAGAGTTTGCAGTGCGCAAAGGTCTCATTGTTGTGAAAACAGAGATTGTTCCGATTGAACGTCTTCATAAAATTGAAGTGTCGAGTGGTCCTATTTTTCGTGCGTTTGGTTTAAAGGAAATAAAGGTTACTACCGCTGGTGGTGAGATTAACGTGTCTTATTTGGACAATGAAATTGCGGATAAGATTGCGGAGCATTTAAAGACCAGAATTAACACAATTGCGGTGGAAGAACGCAATGCAGAATTAGAGGAAAAACAGGAAGAAACTGTGACCGTTTTGGATGAGATGTATATGGAGGGTGAGAATGGAGCAGAATAGGTTTCGATGTCACGCCAGTGTAATCATTGAAAATTTGGGTGGTGCATTTTGGTTTATCGTGCTAATGTTATTTTCCTCCTTAGAAGATTCCGCGGAATTATTTGCGCTATTACTAAAGGGTGAAGTTACTCTTTTTCAGGCGTTAGCTGGTGTGGGTGTTGTATTAATTTTTATTATTATAATTGTTGTTTATAATTGGGTGGTTTGGTCAAAAACATGGATATCCATTGATAATGAGGCAATCGTAATTGAACGCAATATGCTAAATCGTAAAGTGAATACGATTGGTATGAAAAACATTTCAAATATTAATATGGAGCAGAACATTTTTGAGCGAATTGTGGGAACCTATAAGATTAAATTGGATACCAATTCTGCAACGACCGCCAATGAAACAGATGTTAAAATTATTCTTTCAAAGGATAAGGCAGAATGGTTCAAACAACAGGTTATGCTTTGTATGAATTCTGAGTGTAACGAGATAATACAAGAAGTAGAGGTCTATGATGTAGAATACAAGGCAAAGGACATTATTATGCACTGTATCTATACAGCAAGTCCGATTGCGGTATTGTTTTGCGTCGCTTTTATTGTAGGTTGTGCCGTTTTGCTACAATTTGTGGATACTGGGGCGGTGTTAGTAGATGGTCTGATTAATGTGCTGGGAAGTGTGTTTGCTATTTTAGTTATAGTTGGTTCCGCTTTTCAGTCGTTGATTCGCGACTTCTTTGTATACTATGGATTTAAAGCGAGAAGGCAGGAAAATAAGATATATCTGTCCCATGGATTCTTTAAGAAAAGACAGTACACAATTGCTGTGGACAAGATTAATGCAGTGGAAATTGAGTCGCCGGTTGTGTCAAGAATTTTGGGTAGACAGTTTGTAAAGGTAATCTGTGTGGGGGTAGGTGATGAGGAGAATGAGAATTCTATGATACTTTTATCCGAAAAGACAGAGGTTATGAGAGAAAAGCTTTCTGTACTATTGCCAGAGTTTGTCATTAAGCAGCCGGAGATTATTCCAAGAGATAAGAATTCTGTTTGGGGTGAGGTGATCGGTTTTCTGATAAATGTTTTACTTTGGGGAGCAGTGGCAATTGTATTTGGTGTTATAGATTTATTAGAGATTGAAACAATCTGGATTCGAACAACAATTGTTGCGGTATGTGTACTGATATTGTGTTTGGTTTTGTTCGGAATCTATTTAAGCTTCAAAACCTGCGGAATCGGCATGGCAGAAGACAACCTGTTGATTGTGATGGGTGTTTATCGTAAGACAGCAACCTGGATTCCTTACGCTAAGATTCAAGAATTGGAGTATTCTCAGGGACCAATAGATAGGCATTTTGGGATAGCCAATGGTATAATCTATATTCTTGCGGCTACATTGAATTCCATTCATGCGGTGTCTTATTTTAAGATAGAGGTGTTTGATGAAATTCATAAACGTATGTTGCAAAGAAAGGGAAACAGAGATTGATTTGCTGGTTATACGGATGGAAATACAGAGCTGGTAACATTTTCATATACTTTTAAGTTGTGAAATAGGCATAAAGAAAGTACAATATGGAATAGGTTTACATATGAGAAAAAGGAGGAAGAAGTATGGGAACTACGATATGTTGGCTGCTTATGGCAGCAATCTTTATTGTAATTGAATTAGTTACACTTGGACTTACCACAATATGGTTTGCGGGTGGTGCATTTATTGCAGCAATCGCAGGTGCCTGTGGAGTTAGCCTGGTGGTTCAGGTTATTTTATTCTTGGTGGTGTCGATTCTCTTATTGGTATTGACAAGACCACTTGCAGTAAAGCATTTGGATTCTAACATTGAAAAAACCAATTCCGAAGCATTAATCGGAAAGACGGCAGTTGTTACACAGGAGATTAACAATGTGAATGCAACTGGTCAGGCAAAGATTGATGGTATGGAATGGACTGCGAGAGCGAAAGATGAGAGTGAAATCATTCCTGTTGGAACCAATGTTAATATTGTGGAGATTTCTGGAGTGAAGCTAATTGTAGAAGTAGAAAATGAGGTCGCAAAAGATGTGACATCAAATGAAAAAGAGGCGTAAAAGGAAGGGAGATTATTATGGCAGGATTAGGAGCAGCATTTTTATTATTTATGGTATTTGTTTTAGTAGTGATAGTTTTGAGTTGTATTCGTATTGTACCTCAGGCTTATGCGTATGTAGTAGAGAGTCTTGGAACCTACAAATGTACCTGGTCAGCAGGTTTGCATTTCAAGGTTCCAATTATTGACAAGGTTGCCAGAAGAGTAACAATGAAGGAACAGGTAGTGGACTTTGCACCACAGCCGGTTATCACAAAGGATAATGTTACAATGCGTATTGATACGGTTGTGTTCTTCCAGATTACCGATCCAAAGTTATTCTGTTACGGTGTGGAGAATCCAATTATGGCGATTGAGAATTTGACCGCAACAACACTTCGTAACATCATTGGTGATTTGGAGTTAGATGAGACACTTACATCAAGAGAGACCATTAATACAAAGATGAGATCAACCCTTGATGTGGCAACGGATCCTTGGGGTATCAAGGTTAACCGTGTAGAGCTTAAGAATATTATTCCACCAGCAGCTATTCAGGATGCAATGGAAAAACAGATGAAGGCAGAACGTGAAAGACGTGAACAGATTCTTATTGCAGAAGGTGAAAAGAAGTCTGCAGTATTAAGAGCAGAAGGTCATAAAGAATCAATGATTTTACAGGCTGAGGCGGAGAAACAGTCAGCAATCTTACGTGCAGAGGCTAAAAAGGAAGCAACGATTCGTGAAGCAGAAGGTCAGGCTGAGGCGATTCTTGCAATTCAGAAAGCGAATGCAGATGGTATTACATTATTGAATCAAGCTGCACCTTCAGGTGAGGTGATTCAGTTGAAGAGCTTAGAGGCGTTTGCTAAGGCTGCGGATGGTCAGGCGACTAAGATTATTATTCCATCAGAGATTCAGGGTATTGCTGGTCTTGCAAAAGCTGTTACAGAGGTGGCAAAGGACAAATAAAACAATCAACATCGGAAAGATATTGATGATGCAAAGAGTACCTTAATTGTGTATGAATTGTGATTATAGTAAAACGGTTAAACATTGTTGATAGAACACATATTGTTATGTATCAACGGTGGATAACCGTTTTTCTTTTTTTGATATTATGGTTTACATAATATTTGAAAGCGAGGAAAAAAGTACGGGATAGAGTAGACGAAAATGAGAGAATTGGATATAATGTAGGTTGGATTAGAATTTATACTTACAATAGATGAAAGCGAGGGTATTCTATGTCAAAATGGAAAATACAAAAGAAATATATCCGAATCGGATTGATTGCATTGGTTGTCGTTATACTATCATTACTATTTAGTCATATATTAGAAAATGAGACTAAAGTTGAGGAATGGAAATCCGTTGTGGGAAATGCAATGTTTCCAATTGTTGCGGGAAGCATACTGGCGTATCTGCTTAATCCGGTTTTGAATTTTTTTGAGCGTGTAATGTTTAAGCCGCTTGGAAAAAGGTTATTTAAGAAAAATGAAAAGACACAGATGAAATTTTCTAGAGCATGCGGTGTAACTTGTACCTTGATTGTGTTCTTTGTTGTTTTAGTGGGTGGTATTTATATGGTTGCACCTCAAGTGTACCAATCCGTTCTTAAAATTGTGAAGGAAGCACCCACTTATTATAATAACGTGAATTCGTGGATTGGAGATGTTAGTAAAGACAATCCGGAATTAGGTCAATATTTAATTCCTGCGCTGGACCGTATTTATAATCAGGTTTTAAATTATATTAATGAGGATATTCTTCCTAATATGGACAAGATTGTCGCAGGCGTCACATCAGGAATTGTTGCCAGCTTGAAGATGATTCTAAATGCTATAGTTGCTGTTATTGTTTCGGTCTATGTAATGTCAGAAAAAGAGATTTTAGTTTCCGTTGGAAAGAAGCTTACGTATAGTGTGTTTAGCCGAAAGAATGCAAATGCAGTTGTGCGTGGTGTTCGTTATGCCAATCAAGTATTTGGTGGATTTATTACTGGTAAGATCATTGATTCATTTATCATAGGTATGTTGTGTTATATTTTTATGGTAATTGCGGATTTTCACTATCCGGTTTTGATTAGTATGATTGTAGGTGTTACTAATGTGATTCCATACTTTGGACCATTTATTGGAGCGATTCCAAGTGTTTTGATTCTTTTGATGATGGATTTCAAGCAAGGACTTATCTTCGCGGTATTTGTTTTGATTTTGCAACAGTGTGATGGTAATATTATCGGTCCGTTGATTCTTGGTGACCGTTTAAAGATTTCTAGTATGTGGATTTTATTTGCAATCTTAGTTGGTGGCGGTTTCTTTGGAATTCCAGGAATGATTCTTGGTGCGCCTTGTTTTGCCTGTATCTATGCAATGGTTAGCACATATTGTAAGGTGAAATTAGAAGAAAAGGAATTGCCGTTGCAGACAAAAGACTATTATACGATTGATCAGGTATCTTTAGCGGATGAAAGAGTGATTAGGTTTGTTCCTGAAGAAATGAAGGAATCTGTGAAAAAGAAAGCTACTAAAGTTGAAGAAGACGATGTGGAGGAATAGTTTTATTATAACAGATATAGGTACAGACGAATCTGTACCTATATCAATGATTATACAAAGCGATTTAACGTCTCGTTATAAGAATAATCAATTGTGGAAAGTTTTGATATAATATCATTCATATTTAGCTCTAGATCATCACATAAAAGCTGGAGATTGGAATATTCATCGCGAAGCTTTGTGTTGATATAGCTTAATAGCATCATTGGGTCATTTGGTATGGTTGTCATAGCGTTCTCCTTGTAATCAATTATTATAGATTTATGTAGTTTACATAATGTTACTATGCGCTACATTTCTAGAAATATTAAATATAACAGAGAATGAAATGTCAAGTAATACTTTTTGGAATGTAAAACGGTTGTTTGTGAAGGTTGATAAAAACAACAGCAGGTTTATTACAAGTATAAAAGAAAGGAAATAAAAATTATGATGGAACAATTTGAAGGTTATACATATGTGGACGGCGGTGTGTGTGCTGCAAAGGGATTTCAGGCAAATGGATTGAATTGTGGCTTGAATTCGGATAAGAACAAGAATGATTTAGCACTTGTGGTAAGTGATACTTTGTGTAATGCGGCGGCAGTATATACAACCAACAAGGTAAAAGGAGCTCCTATTCTTGTGACAAAGAAGCATTTGGCGGCGACTGGTGGTAAGGCGAAGGCGGTGATTGCAAATTCTAAGAATGCGAATACCTGTAATGCGGATGGTGAAGAAAAGGCTAGAAAAATGGCAGAGCTTGCTGGTAGTCAGCTTAACATTTCTCCAGAAGAGGTAATCGTAGCATCTACTGGTGTAATCGGACAGATTCTTCCGATTGAGCCGATTGAAACCCATATCGAAGAGCTGGTAAAGGGTCTTTCTTATGACGGTAACGATAAGGCAACAAATGCGATTATGACAACGGATACGGTGCCAAAACAGGTTGCAGTAACCTTTGATGTGGATGGAGTAAAGTGTACGCTTGGTGGTATGGCAAAGGGAAGTGGTATGATTCATCCGAATATGGCGACTACGCTTAATTTTGTGACAACTGACGTGGCAATTTCCACAGAGTTGATTCAGAAGGCACTTTCTGAAGTGACAAAGATTACATATAACTGTTTGAGTATAGATGGTGATACTTCTACAAATGATATGGTTTGTGTTATGGCAAACGGATTAGCTGGCAATACTGAAATTACAGAAGAAAATGCAGCTTACGGGGTGTTCAAACAGGCTTTGTATGTTGTTATGATGAATATGACGAAAATGCTTGCTAAGGATGGCGAGGGTGCAACTAAGCTGATTGAATGTACGGTATCTGAGGCGAAGGATTTGGATACCGCGATTACGGTAGCAAAAAGTGTTATTCGTTCTCCGTTGTTTAAATGTGCAATTTTTGGCGAGGATGCTAATTGGGGAAGAATTCTCTGTGCAGTGGGTTATGCGGAAGCAGAGTTTGACATTAACAAGGTGGATGTTGATTTGGCCTCGGAAAAGGGTGTATTACCAGTCTGTAGAAATGGTGCAGGTGTAGAGTTTTCAGAGGATTTTGCAAAGGTTGTATTGGCAGAAGATGAGATTTTCGTCAACATTTCACTTCATGAGGGGGATGTAACGGCAAAGGCATGGGGATGTGATTTAACTTATGACTACGTTAAGATAAATGGAGATTACAGATCATAGATCATATTGAATTACCCCAATGTTCTTGTTTAATTAGAATTTATGTAGGCGTGATGAAAGGAGAAAAAGATGGGTGTATTGTCAGAGTTAGAACCAAAGAGTGTGTTTCGCTATTTTGAAGAGATTTGTGGAATTCCACATGGTTCTTATAATGAGAAGATGATTAGTGATTATTTGGTAGAGTATGCGAAGGAGCATAATTTTGAATATTACCAGGATGGTGTATATAATGTTGTGATGTTGATTCCTGCAAGTGAAGGTTATGAGAAGGAAGAGCCTATTATTTTACAGGGACATATGGATATGGTTTGCGAAAAGAAACCAGGTGCAGCAATTGATATGGAAAAAGAAGGATTAAGTCTTGCTATCGATGGTGATTATGTATATGCCAAGGATACCACCTTAGGTGGAGATGACGGAATTGCAGTTGCTTATATGCTTGCGATTGCGGATGATAAAACGATACCACATCCACCATTAGAGTATATTATTACGGTTTCGGAAGAGGTCGGGATGGATGGAGCATCTGCAATTGACTTATCTATGCTGAAAGGAAATCGTATGTTGAATATCGATTCTGAGGAAGAAGGAATTTTTCTAACAAGCTGTGCAGGAGGAGTGTCGGCACATGTGAATGTTCCTGTGGTTTGGGAAACTCCAAGGGACTTAACTTGGTATGAAATTACAGTATCCGGATTGTTGGGTGGTCATTCTGGTGTAGAAATTGATAAAGAGCGTGCGAACTCTAACAAGATTATGGGACGAGTTTTGTATGAGTTAAAAAGCAAGGTGCCATACAAGCTACACACATTAGAGGGTGGTTCAAAGGACAATGCCATTCCTTTATATACCTCAGCCGTTGTGGGTATGAATTTAGCAAATGAAGAAAATGCAAAGTCTGTAATGGATGAGTTGAATGCCGTTTTGAAAGCAGAGTATGCTGTTTCAGATTCTGGAATTGAAGTATCTTTTGCTAGATGTGATAAAAAGACAGACAGTGGTTTTGTGGTAGACGATAAGAGCTGTGAAAAAGTATTGTCGTTTTTGATGGCTGTTCCAAATGGTGTACAGGCGATGAGTGTGTCTGTTCCGGGTTTGGTGGAGACTTCTTTGAATATGGGAATTATGAAGCTGAATGAGGAAGGTTTGTTTACACAATATGCAATTCGAAGTAGTGTGACGACTAAGAAATATTATGTAGTACAGCAATTGACCGGTCTTGTTACTGCTTTGGGTGGCAGAGTAGAATGCAAGGGCGAGTATCCTGCATGGGAGTACAAGCAGGAGTCGGTTGTACGTGACAGAGTAGTAGCCTTATATAAGGAAATGTACGGAAAAGAACCAGTGATGGAAGGAATACACGCTGGTTTGGAATGCGGATTGCTTGCAGACAAGATTAAGGATTTGGATTGTGTTTCAATGGGACCGAACATTCTTGATATTCATACGCCGGCGGAACGTTTGTCGATTTCGTCGACTAAGAGAGTGTATGAGTTTTTATTAGCATTTTTACAGCAAAAATAAGAATGCAAGTAACAGAGAATAAGAATCAGGATTGTTAGTAGATAAAGGAAAGAGTTGATAGGAGGTTAAAAAATGCGTGTTGGAATGGGCTATGATGTTCACAAGCTTGTGGAAGGTAGAAAGTTAATCCTAGGTGGAGTAAATGTTCCTTACGAGAAAGGTTTGTTGGGTCATTCGGATGCAGATGTGCTGACCCACGCCATTATGGATGCATTGCTAGGTGCAGCAGCGTTAGGAGATATTGGCAGACATTTTCCGGATACAGATGAGCGTTTTAAAGGGGCAGACAGTATTGAATTGCTTCGGCACGTAAAAAAGCTGCTGGATGAAAATATGTATGTGATAGGTAATGTCGATGCAACAATTATTGCCCAGCGTCCAAAGCTGGCACCATATATTCCGGATATGGTTACAACGATTGCAGAAGCTTTAGGGATATCTGAAAATCAGGTGAACATAAAGGCAACTACGGAAGAAGGTATGGGCTTTACTGGAACGGGTGAAGGTATGAGTTCTCAGGCGATTTGTTTGTTGGAGACCGTCGGAAATTATGATTATAATGTGATGGATGAAGTGAGCAACAGATGTAGTGGTTGCAGTGGTTGTTCCAAAATGCAAAGCTGAAAGGATATAGGCTTGAAGGAGAATATTTGTCAGGATAAGATTTATGTATTAACTGAATATTCCCATAAGACCGAATGGGAGAAAAAACTTCGGTATTTGTGGAGTACATGTTTTCAGGACCCTAAGCACTATGAAGATTTTTATTTTTGTGAGGTCTATCCAAAGAATACAGTGTATGCAATGGAAGACAAGGGAATGGTGCATGTAAACCCCTATCTGTGTAAGGTGTTAGATTGTAAAATGATGTTACCTTACATTGTCGGTGTATCTACGAATGAGAGTTTTAGACGGCAAGGTGTAATGAGATGCTTACTTGAGCAGATTTTTTCAGATCTACATGAACAAAAGGTACCATTTGTTTATCTGATGCCTGCGAAAGAGGAGTATTATACAAGCTTTGGCTTTCAAAGTGTTAGCAAAAGGGTAGAATATGAAATAGAAAATAGCCCTGCTGTTTCTTCAAAGCATTTACATTACCTTTCTTATGGTGAAATTCAGAAGATGTCAGGAGATTTTCAAGCGCAATTATTTGCCGTAGTAAATCAGTGGCTAGAGCAGCGGTATCAGGTTTATGCGATACACGAGAAGGCTTATTTTGATTTGTTGTATGCAGAAAAATGTTGCCAGCGTGGTGATGTGGTTTTTGCCTTTGAGGATATTGTTGCGGTTGACCGGCTATGTGGGATGTTTGCCTATGCAATGGATGGAGAGCTTCCGTATGTGGAACAATTGATTGTGAAGGATTCCATATCGGAACCTGTTGATGAGGTAAACGTATTGTTGGGCTCTTATTTTAATAAATATGATAGAATTTCGCTTGCGAAGTCGTATCCCTATATGCTTCGGATTGTTCATAGAGAGACTTTTTTTAAGTTGTTTGGCAAGGAGCTTTCAAAAGTGTATGACGGAGTGGTAGATGAGCTGACAGATGCACAAATAATTAAAATTTTGTTTGCAGAGAAAGATAACATTTATTTTGCAGAAATAATATAATAAAAGTCAAAGTTGACAAAATAAATGCATAAAAATATACTAAGTAAAGTGTCTGAAGTGAGTGTTGCAGATAGAGTGAGAGGCACAGGAAGGAAAGTATGATATGAAAATTTACAATACAATGACAAGAAAGAAAGAGGAATTTACACCGATTCGCGAAGGAAAGGTGGGTATTTATGTGTGTGGTCCTACTGTGTATGACTATATTCACATGGGAAATGCACGTCCTATGATCGTATTTGATACGCTTAGAAGATATTTGACCTACAAGGGATATGATGTGAATTATGTATCGAACTTTACAGATGTGGATGATAAGATTATCAAGCGTGCCATTGAAGAGGGTGTGACTTCATCTGAGATTTCCGAGAGATATATCGAGGAAGTGTTGAAGGATATGAAGGACTTGAATGTTATGGAAGCTACAACGCATCCTAAGGCAACAGAAGAGATTCCGGATATGATTGCCATGATTGAGACGTTGATTGAGAAAGGACACGCATACGAGGTAAATGGTACAGTTTATTTCCGTACGAGAAGCTTTAAGGAGTATGGAAAGCTTTCTAAGAAGAATATTGACGATTTGGAAGCAGGACACAGAGATGAGAAGCATGCATTGAAAGTGTCTGGCGAAGGGGAGAAGGAGGACTTTTTGGATTTTGTTCTCTGGAAACCCAAAAAAGAAGGAGAGCCTTCTTGGGAATCACCATGGGGTGATGGTAGACCGGGCTGGCATTTGGAGTGTTCTGTAATGTCTAAGAAATACATTGGTGATATCATTGATATCCATGCGGGCGGTGAGGATTTGATTTTCCCACACCATGAAAATGAGATTGCTCAAAGTGAGGCTGCCAATGATGTGGAATTTGCAAGATATTGGATGCACAATGGATTTCTTAAGATTGATGGTGAGAAGATGTCGAAATCATTAGGTAATTTCTTTACAATTCGTGATATTGGAAAGAAGTATCCGTTACAGGTGATTCGTTTCTTTATCCTAAGTGCACACTATAGAAGTCCGCTTAATTTTGCGGATACTTTGGTAGAGTCTTCTAAGGCATCCTTAGAGCGTATCTTAACTGCTGTTGGTAGATTAGAGGATGCATTAAATGCTGCGCCGGACAGAGAGTTGACCGAGGATGAGAAGGATATACAGGCAAAGCTTGCAGAGTATGTAGCAAAGTATGAGAATGCGATGGAGGATGATTTGAATACAGCGGACGCGATTTCGGTCATTTTTGAGATGGTTAAGCTTACCAATTCTTCTATTACTTTAGATACAGCAAAGGTATTAGTTGAGGAAGCATTTACTACAATCGGAAAGCTTTGCGATATATTAGGTATCATTACGAAGGTGGAAGCAGAGATTTTAGATAGCGATATTGAGGCGTTGATAGAAGAACGACAGGCTGCAAGAAAGGCAAAAAACTTTGCGAGAGCAGATGAGATTCGTGATACATTAGCTGCACAGGGAATTATCTTAGAAGATACAAGAGAAGGCGTGAAGTGGAAGAGAGCATAATTTACTTGTATAAGAACGAGTAGAAAGTGATTAAGAGTATGGAACAGGAAAGAAACGATAGCTTCCAATATTTTAAAGAGGTTTTTCATATTGAGCACGGTAGTCCGGAAAGTTATTCACCGTTGGCACTTGCCTATATTGGGGATTGCATTTTTGATGTGATGGTTCGAACAATCGAGGTAAGTAAAGTGAATAAACAGGCAAACAAATATCATAGGGATGTCAGTAAGATTGTATGTGCGCCATCTCAGGCAAAAATGATATTGGCAATTCTTAAAAATTTGACAGAGGAAGAAGCTGCAATTTACAAGAGAGGGCGGAATGCCAATTCCTACACAAAAGCGAAGAATGCGTCAAGAACAGATTACCGCAATGCAACTGGTTTTGAAGCGTTGCTTGGATATTTGTATTTGAAGGAAGATTTTGAGAGACTTTCGGATGTGGTGAAGATGGGACTTGCAGTATTGGAGAGTGAGGAGAAATAGTATGAGATACGAGGAATATACAATTGAAGGAAGAAATGCAGTAACCGAAGCATTTCGTTCTGGAAAAACCATTGACAAGTTATTTGTATTAGATGGATGTCATGATGGTGCGGTGAATACGATTAAGTCGCTGGCAAGAAAGCAGGATGCTATCATTAATTATGTGACAAAGGAACGTCTTGATCAGATGTCGTCAACAGGGAAACACCAGGGTGTGATTGCTATGGCAGCAGCTTATGAGTACGCAGAGGTAGAGGATATCTTAGATGCTGCAAGAGCAAAGGATGAGCCACCATTCATTTTTATTTTGGATGAATTAGAGGATCCGCATAACTTGGGAGCGATTATCCGTACTGCCAATCTTTGTGGAGCGCATGGAGTGATTATTCCAAAGAGAAGAGCTGTGGGACTCACTGCAACTGTAGTAAAGGCTTCAGCGGGTGCAATCAATTATACACCGGTTGCCAAGGTTACGAATATAGCAAAGACGATTGAAGAACTAAAGGAACAAGGAATTTGGTTTGTGTGTGCAGATATGGATGGCGATGTTATGTATCGTCACAATCTTACTGGACCGATTGGTTTGGTGATTGGCAACGAAGGAAATGGTGTGAGTAGGTTGGTGAAGGAGAAGTGTGATTATGTGGCTTCGATTCCGATGAAGGGGGATATTGATTCCTTAAATGCATCGGTTGCAGCAGGTGTTTTGGCCTATGAGATTGTTAGACAGAGATTGCAGGCAAAATAATTATTTTTTCTCTTTACAAAGAAGTCATAATTTGATATTATAGACAAGTCGTTATGACAAGCTGGCATGGCACAGTCGGTAGCGCACCTCATTGGTAGTGAGGAGGTCACGGGTTCGATTCCCGTTGCTAGCTTTGAACGAAAAGTCAGAAACCTTTGGTAATCAAAGGCTTCTGGCTTGTTTTTTTGTCTGCTTTTAGGGTCAAGGGGGAAAAAAGGGGGAAATTTAGAAAATTGATATCTCTTTAATTTGTGAATTTTCCTTTTCTCTCAGTTTTTCGATAACGTGTAGATAGATTTCTCTGGTAACCTTGCTGTTTGCGTGTCCTAATCTTCTAGATATCGCTTCAATACTCATTCCGTTTGCCATTAGCATAGAAGCATGGGTATGTCTAAGAGTATGAGGTGTTATGGCACGCTTAATTGATTTCTTCGAGTGACGTTTTAAAAACATACGGTAATTATCATAATCCACATATGAATTATGGTATGGGAAATACAAAGTGTTTTTTATTTTGTTTAGTTTCTTGTATGCTTCATAATTTCGTAGCAAGGATAATAATTCATCTTGGATATAGATATCACGTACCGACCAACTATTTTTGGGAGTAGTTACGATGCCGTTGTTAATATCATAATTGAGATGAATATGTATGATTCTATTCTTTAAATCAATATCCTCGTTGGTAAGTGCTATCATCTCACCGATACGCATACCTGTTAGAATTAAAAATTTTGTTACATAGAGCCAGAGTGGATGGTTAGCTTTTTCTATTGAGTTAATTAGTAATTTCATTTCATCTTCTTCTAGATATTTGTCGGTAACTCTTTCGTGGGGTGTATCATCCTTAAATAATTCTACTTTAGCAAGGTAAGATATATTTTCGATATAATCATTCTTGTATCCCCAACGGAGTAATGCTTTTAATCGTTTTAGTAACTCGTTTAATGTGTGGTTGCTACGATTGGTTTCTAGTAACTTTTCCCGAATATAACGAGCATTGATTTTTTCGACGAGTATATTTTCGCCAAGAATACCTTTGAGAGTGTTACAACAACTCAAATTACGCTTGTAAGTCGATAATTTGACTGTTTTATACTGATAGGCAGTATATTTATCAACCAGTTCTTTAAACGTTAAATTTGAGTGTTTTTCGCAAGCTAAAATGGTATTCTTCTTTTCACGCAAGATGTCTTGTGCCATTCGTTGATATTTGGGAGTTGCTTTTTCTAGAGTGACAGATATCTTTTGAAATTTACCTGTCATTGGATTTTTGAATTCTTCGACGAATTTTACCTTGCCGTTTTTTAATTGCTCTGTCCACATAATTAAGCTCCTTTCTCGTTCAATTGATAAATTAAAGGTATAAGAAATAAACCTATACAGAAAAGGTGCTAATATGCTACAATTATCTTGCTTAGGGATATTGTATAAGCACCTTGCTGTACGGTATCAGATAACCCCGGAACTTGTTCTGGGGTTATATTTGATTAATGCTGTGTGTAGTAATTTTCGATTGCTGTTAAACATATGTTTTCAAGTGTATTATGTAATTCGTTGATATAGGTGTTTTCAATCAAAATTGATGAAGCTATATCTGTTTTTTGCAAATGAATGGAATTATCACTCATTATTAACTGATAATCGCTATTTTTTAATAGATGCTGGATACAACGAATTTGGGTATGGAAAATATTCTCTTTCGTATCGATAGTGCCTGTTAGGTATTCTGTTGTAGTATTGAGTGCATCGGCAATTAGCGATAATAATTTGGCATCCACAGAATTGTTATCACGCCTGATAATGGAATATAATGTGTTGTGCGAAATCCCTGTTTCTCGCTCTAGCCAGCGTACATTCCGATTTTGCTCGGTTAATAACTCTTGAATTTTAGTTCCAATCGCCATGTGTTCACCTCCTAATATATATTATACCATGATTTGAGTCTTGTGCAAACAAAATGTGTGCATTAGCTTGGTTTGTTTGCTTCGACTAAGAACAGTTTTTCGAATTCATCCGCTACTTTTTTGTCGGTAGAATTGGTGTAATTCAAAAACTGATTTTTATTCTTGCACCCTTGTGATGCGTTGTGCTGCAGGTGATATTTTTTTTCATCCCGCATCCATTTATCAAGAGCAGATGTCCATTTAACAATAGGAGCTCCCTTCTTTACCCAACCAACGGATTCGTAATAAGAAAAGAAGTTTTCAAGGGCATCCACATTATTATACCCTTGTGATTGAGCATAATTTTTGATTTCTTCTAAGGTGGGGATAGGGAGTGAGGTACTCTCTCTTATATTGCATTGATTTGAATTGTGTTGTTTATGAATGCACTGGGTTTGCGTTTCAGTTTGCGTTTTGGTGTGTGTTTCAACTTGTGTTTCGCTTTGTGTTTCTATTTGCGTTTCTCCTTCGATATTTTTTAATAAATCGCCTAACTGATAGATGGATGATTGATTCCCCGTTCTATTGGTTCGCTTTATTAATTCCATATCAAGCAGTTTGTTAATGTTGTTATTCAAAGTTGAAAGTGGTAAGCTGGTAATAACAAGGAGAGTTGTTCTGGGGATAGATAAATTGTCCGGGTATTTGTTGGCATTAAATAGATGAAACATTGCTAGTAAAATTGCTATAGCGGGGGTGGAAAGTTGTTGTGTAGGTAAAATTGCACCATAAACGTTCTCTAGTAATGTAATATAACTAATTGTATTATCAGGATGTGTTGGTTCGAAAAAAATAAGTTCGTACCTAGCCGCTTCACCGTTATTTTTTGTTGTCCATAAGATTAAACCAGCATTTACAAGGCTGTTACGGGCTTCAATTATTCTAGTGAGTTTTGCTTGTGTAATGTATTCTAATTCACCTAATGATACTGGAAATGATTTTTTTGAAAAACATATCCGATTTGCAATGTGGATAAGAGATAAAACCATTGCAATTGCAGTGGTAGAAAGCTTAGTTGTTGATAATCTGTCATATAAAAGTTCTAATGCTTTGATGTAGTTCATATTAAATCTCCTTTCTAAGGTGGCGTCCTTCCTTTGGGAGAAGGACACCTTAATGTTAATTGTTTGTGTAGTCGTAAGAGATATCCACAAACTCAAAGTGGTGCATTATCTGCTTAGTATCTTCTTTGATAGAGTGACTGATAAAATTATGGTCTTCTAATTCGATAATAGCACTATTGATTTCTTCCGGTTTCAATCCGGTGTAGGGCTTGATTGAGATATCATGTAAGTTTAAGGGCTCCGCATTTGTTTTATAGAAGCTATATAAAAGATAGTGCCATAAAACGAAGGCATTTGTAGAAACAGGATGTGTTTTGGTTTTCTGAAAAAAGGCTAATAAATTTTTTAAAAATACGGTTGATGTCATTTGCTAATCCTCCGTTTCTTTAATAGACTTATCTCCATACCAACAAATAGCATGAGCCCATTGGTAGGGATTGAATTCAGGTACATCTTTTA
>CAYTOQ010000032.1:0-22694 GCA_964439445.1 uncultured Clostridium sp.
CTTCGGCAACCTCTTCCTCTGCTTCAGCTTCTTCTTCGGCAACCTCTTCCTCTGCCTCAGCTTCTTCTTCGGCAACCTCTTCCTCTGCTTCAGCTTCTTCTTCGGCAACCTCTTCCTCTACCAGTTCAGCCTCTTCTTCCGATTCTTCAATTGTCTCGTCCTCTTCATCCTCCTGTAATTGGTCTTCCTCGTCCGACTCAACAATCTCCTCTTCTTCCTCATTCACCTCTTGGTAATCCACATATATATCAGCAGATGAATCCTCTGGAATTTCAATTCCCATACTATCCATCAAATCCTCAATTAAAGTGATGAATTTTCTTAGATTAAACAATGCAGAATTATTAATATAGGTTAACAAGCGTGCTACATAATCCCCATTCTCAGATGGATCAAATCGCAAGCTTGCAATGAAGTTTCTCAAAAACATATTCAAATCTACTTCATCCTGCATCTCCTCTAACGGAACACAAATAAACTCCACTTCATAATCCGAATTGATATAAATGTAGTTTCGATGCAACACCAAATATGACAGTGGAATACGATATTCACCCATATCAACGAGAGACAATACCAATCCTCTCATTACCTTCAATACCATCTCCGCATTGATTTCTTGATTCGATAACTCGCACAAATGAATCTTGTCCGTCACATCATAAGAGAATGTATCGCTTTCTTCTCCTTCTTCAAAGATAATCGGAACAATTCCCTTCGGCTCTTCGTCCTCCAAAAAATCAAGCACATCCTCATCCAATGCTGCTTCATTGTCGATGTCATAAGTCAGAAACTGTTCTTTGTCAAAATTTCGGACTCTGAAACTTACCTTTTTCATAATAATAACCCCTTCCAACAACAGAATTAATTCTGGTAATTATTGCATCTGTCAACATCATCTGCATAATATATTCATTCTTAAATAAAAGGTGCTTTGCACCCACAGTAATCATAGATACCTTAATTATAGTTGATTACCTTTTGTTTCGCAAGCAGATTATTATGTAAAAGATTATTGTTTCTAATATCATCATCTTAAACTTTCCAATTATGAAATACAATAAACTGCCTATGAACTATTCTTATCATTTAATGAACACCTATGAATCCTAGTTAAATTTTCTCACTTTTTATGAACTTCATTTCTAATATCTTATCCCAATTTTATAATTGTGAACCTCCTGTCATATTCTTTTCTCCAAATCCCATCCCCATCAAGCAACTACATTTAGGTAACCACGAAACATTTAAAATGTTATATTATGTTATACACTTTGAACAAATACCAATATACAGGTGCTGTGAGGTCGTCGGCACTTAATGAGAGGCTTTGCCTCGAATTTAGTACCGTTACGAACCGAGCGCAGCAAAAGCGTGCCTGTATTGGTTTGTTCAAAGTGTATAGCCTTCATACATAATATCCCTGTTTCGTAATCACCTAAATCAAACATTCACCATCCATAGCTTGTCAACTCATTTTATAAATGCTAAAATGTCATCATCATTTTTAATTCAGAAAGGAATTCGTATTATGGCAAATCCAATTGTTACAATCACAATGGAAAACGGCGATGTGATGAAAGCAGAGCTTTATCCAGAAATCGCTCCAAACACTGTGAACAACTTTATTTCATTAGTAAAAAAGGGATATTACGATGGTTTGATTTTCCACCGTGTCATCAAGGGCTTTATGATTCAGGGCGGCTGTCCAGATGGTATTGGAACTGGCGGACCTGGTTACAGCATCAAAGGTGAATTTGCAATGAACGGTTTTCAGAATGACTTAAAGCACACTCCTGGTGTACTTTCTATGGCTCGTTCTATGATGCCTGACTCTGCCGGCTCACAGATTTTCATTATGCACAAGACTTCTCCTCACCTCGACGGACAGTATGCTGCATTCGGAAAGGTAACAGAGGGCTTAGATATCGTAGATAAGATTGCTTGCGTTGAAACTAACTACAACGATAAGCCATTAGAGGAACAGAAAATCCAGTCTATGACAGTTGATACCTTTGGAGTGGATTACCCAGAACCAGAAAAATGCTAAAAACAAATCGGAGAACATACCATCACGATATGTTCTCCGATTTACATTTTATTAAATTCTTCAGACTCAATAAAATCTCATATATGCATTCACGCCAAACTCGCACTCGTTAAGTGTTCATAACATCTTCTTTTTCTTCAATACCTTCAGTACAATCAAACAAAGCAAAAATGTTGTAACGCAAATAATCGTAAATCCATATGGCATACTCTGTAATGGAACCCATTTTGAATCCACATTCATTCCGTAAAATCCAGAAATGATATTCGGAATCGCCATAACAATGGTAATAGCAGCCAGATACTTCATTACGTTGTTCAGACGAATATCAATAATGTTCGACAACAACTCTCTGGTACCATGAATAATGTCACGATAAATAATGGTCATCTCAATCGCCTGTCCATTCTCCACCTTAACATCATCTAATAAATCCTTATCCTCCGGAAACTGACGCACTCTGCTATATCGAGAAAGACGGTCAATCACCGCTCCATTTGCTCGAAGTGAGGTAGCAAAATATACCAAGTTGGATTCCAACTCGTGTAGTGTTACCAAATCCTCTTCCTTCACGTCTTCCTGTGCACGCTCCTCAATCTCCGTTCTCTTGCTGTCAATGGTGCGAAGATAGAGCTGGTAAACCATACAGGTTCTATATAAAATCTGATACACAAATCGCATCTGTTTTTTGGTACTGAACTCTCTCACTGTAGAATTGACAAAATACTGTAATACCGGTGTTTCCTCTGCACAAATGGTGATAATATAATCATCTAACAAAAGAATTCCAAGCGGAATAGCTGTATATGCTTTCTGATCATTACGAATCTCAATAATCGGAATATCCACAAGGATAAGAGTATAATCATCCTCTATATCCACACGGGAACTCTCATCCGCATCCATCGCGGCACGCACATCGGCAATATCAATTTCAAATCGGCTAGAAATCAACTCAAGCTCGTCCAAACTTGGGTCCGTTAACTGAATCCAAGAACCGGGTTCAAAGGCATGCTCTTCTCCAATTTTGCTATTTTCCGTTCTATAAATCTTAATCATAGTACATACCTCCATTCCTTCATTCTTGTTAATACACTAAATTCAGTGTAATTGTTTTATAAAATGTTGTCAACGCATTTCCTCTGCTGAAAATGCATGCAAAAATCCTCAGTCATATCCCAACCATTTACTATCTTATAGTATAGCCAATCTGTTCTCTCATTTATTCCCCAAGCTTCATCGCAATGACAAAACCAATTCCAAGTGCAACGAGACCAGTGATTGCGCTCATCACGTTAATTGTTGCAAATACTGAGGCATTCATTAATATAATTGCAATCGGTGACGCCACAATCAAACCGATAATCGCCCAATATGCATATAGCGGAAACTTCGAAAAAATAACCTCAATTAATTTTGCAACGGCAAAAATGCCTGCCAAAACACCAATTCCAAATGGAACTAAAATGCCAAATCCCTTTAACAGCCCATCGACATCCAATGCAACCAATGCGCTGAAAAAATCTGTAATCGCACCGAGAATTGGCTGGTAATATCCCATTAACATCAGCATCATTGAACCACTAACCCCCGGAATTACCATCGTTCCTGCAGCAATTACTCCAACCACAAACAACTTAATAATATTTATTAAATTAAATGACAAATCTGCCGCATTACCTTCTGTCTCGCCTATCGCTGCCAACCCAACTACTACAATAAAGAAAATCAGTCCAGCAATGATATGACCGACCTTAACCTTATTCCCTTTTACATTTTTGCAGATTGCAGGAAGGCCTCCTATAATCAAACCAATAAATGCAAGATTTGTCTGGATTGGAACCTTCGCAAATAATTCCTCTAAGAAAAAGGAGCTTGCAATAATTGCGATACCCATACCAAGTGCAATCGTAAGCAAAAATCCAACACTCTTTTTAAACTCACTAAATAAATGTGTAATACAATGAATCAATTTGTCATAGATGTTCATCGAAACCATCATTGTTCCGCCACTTACACCTGGGATAATATTGGCAATACCAATTACCATTCCCTTTAAAACATTCTTAATCATAATACATCTCCATTCTTTTTTGCATCAACTCGACCATTGGTCTATAACAGACCATCTATGTATTCTACCTTTATTTGACAGAACCTGTCAACTTGTTTTGTACTTTAGTATAAAAACAAATGGAGCGAACCTCAAGGACATTCGCTCCACCTGCTTTATGTATTCATTTTCTGTTTGATTTCATTGATGATAACGGTTATTGCATCTAATGTATCCACGATTTCTTCTATTCGAAGCTTTTCTTTCTCATCAATGGTACCATCCCGCATAATCGCCACCAACTCCCTGGAGATTTCATCCATATCATGTGCTGACCCTAAAAATTTAATAATCACATGGTCTAAGCTTTCATCCTTATTCATATTAATACTATCCTTCAGCAAATAATCTATGGAAACATCAAAAAAATCACTGATTACAATCATTTTATCTGTCTCTGGCAAGGTTGTCCCAAGCTCCCACTTGGAAATTGCCTGTCTGCTGACATTCAATTTTTCCGCCAAAGATTCCTGTGAATAGCCATATTGTGTTCTTAGATTATATAGTTTTTCTGCAAAATTCACTTTGCCACCTCCATGCTTGATTCCTTCAAGTTCTCCTAGGACACTTGACACTCGTTTTCCATTATATTTTAAGTGAAAATAGAAATCAACCATTTCAAATAAGCAACTTGGCAACCTAAGGTTGCGAAAAAAACTCTTCGTTAACACTGGTTTTTCTTTCCTACTTTCAACAAATATGATAAAATATTGCTATCATTTAGTCATAAAGGAGAAGGAACATGATTTGGAATGAAGCAAGAGAATGTATGAGCAGAGACGAGATGAACAACTTACAAAGTGCTCGTCTCAAAAAAGTAGTTAACCGCGTTTATCACAATGTAGAACCATACCGTAAAAAAATGCAGGAAGCAGGCTTAGAGCCTGGTGATATCACAAGCATTGAAGATATTACAAAGCTTCCATTTACTACTAAGGATGATTTGAGAGATAACTATCCTTTCGGATTGTTTGCGGTTCCTATGAGTGAAATTATACGTATCCACGCATCTTCCGGTACAACCGGAAAAGCTACTGTTGTAGGTTACACCAGAAAGGACATCGATGTTTGGTCAGAATGTGTGGCACGTTGTTGTGCAATGGCAGGACTCGGCCGTGATGATATCATTCAGGTTGCTTATGGATATGGTCTTTTCACCGGTGGTCTTGGTGGTCACTACGGTGCTGAGCACTTAGGCGCAACTGTTGTTCCTATGTCAGTAGGTAACACACAGAAATTGATTGATATGATGGTTGACTTTGGTTCAACCGGTCTTATGTGTACCCCATCTTACTTAATGCACATCGCAGAGGTAATCGAAGAACAGGGATTAAAGGATAAGATTAAGTTAAAGGCTACCCTGAATGGTGCGGAGCCTTGGACCGAAAACATGAGAGAACAGATTGAAGAACGTCTTGGAATCAAAGCACATGATATCTATGGTCTCTCAGAAATCATGGGACCTGGTGTTGCCAATGACTGTCAGTATCACAAGGGATTACATATGTTTGAAGATCATTTTTATCCTGAAATCATTGACCCTAAAACATTGGAGCCAGTGGCTGACGGCGAGACAGGCGAGCTTGTTATCACCACCTTAACCAAGGAAGGTATTCCTTTAATCCGTTACCGTACAAAGGACTTAACAAGCATAACTCACGAGAAGTGCGAATGCGGACGTACAACCGCTAGAATCAGCCGCTTCACAGGACGTTCAGACGATATGTTAATTATTCGTGGTGTTAATGTATTCCCAAGCCAGGTAGAAGCTGCACTTCTTACTGTAGACGGAATTACTCCTAACTACCAGATTATTGTTGACCGTGTGAATCATCAGGATACCTTGGAAATTCTTGTTGAAGTTGAGGAGCGTTTCTTCTCTGATGAGATCAAAGAGCTTGAGAACCTTCAAAAGAAGATTGATCATGCCGTACATCAGGGTATCGGCTTAAATGCTAAGATTAAATTGGTAGAACCTAAGACCATTGAAAGAAGTATGGGTAAGGCTGTTCGTGTTATTGACAAGCGTAAGTTGGTATAAACACTTAATGGTTGATGGTTTTATGAATACCTACTTTAATGCGAAGTGTTAATCCAACCATCAAACCACAATTATCAAGGAGGGTTACATATGTTTATTAAGCAGTTGACTGTATTTATTGAAAACCGTGCAGGACGTTTAGAAGAAGTTGCTCAGGTTTTGAAAGAAAATGATATCAATATTAAATCTGTATCTCTTGCAGATACCAGCGATTACGGGCTATTACGTTTCATCCTGTCGGATTATGCCAAGGCCGTTAATGTTTTAAGAGAAGCTGGTTTCTCTGCTATGGCAACGGATGTTATTGCTGTAAAATTAACTCAAAAGGTTGGTCAGCTTGAAGAATTACTTGCTGTCCTCTCTAAGGTAAGTGTAAATGTAGAATACATGTATGGTTTGACATCCGATGACCATACAGCATTTATTGTATTAAAGACCGATGAACAGAACAAGGCATTAGATGCTGTAAAGGCTGCTGGATATGAGCTTTATACAGCTTAATTCCATCTTTCATACTGAGACAAAGCGAGGATGTTATTCACTATATATTCGTGAATAATCATCTACTACAAAAAGGCTATGGATTATATAATAGAATAATCCATAGCCTTTCTACATTTATAGAAACCTATAAAGCAAAAACAGCGAAGCAACTTGTCATTGCTCCGCTGTATCTTTCATCATTTATCTAATCTTCTAATGAACGCTTCTTATTCACTGTTACCTTTTCTTCATAACATACAAAGATATCATCCACATACTCTGCATTCATTTTCGGTGTAATCAAGCTTACTATTGGAACCACAATCAAACCAGCAATCATAGCAACAGCACCGGCATTGATTGGAGAAGCGATGAACTTAAGGAATAGGTTTGAAACCGTAATTCCTACACCGACAATATAGCTTGCCCAAACCGCTGCCTTGGTAATCTTCTTTGAGTACAAGCCATACAAAAATGGTGCCAAAAACGCACCAGCAAGCGCACCCCATGATACACCCATCAACTGTGCAATAAAGGTTGGTGGATTCAAAGCAAGTACCACAGATAAAATAATAAATATTGCAATCAACACACGCATTACAACAAGCTGTGTCTTCTCGTTCATATCCTTAACAATCACATCCTTTAAGAAATCCAAGGTTAAGGTTGAACTTGAAGTCATTACCAAAGAAGATAATGTTGACATAGATGCAGAGAGCACCAACACAATCACAATACCAATCAATAAATCTGGCAAGGTAGATAACATCTGTGGAACGATTGCATCATAAGCAACACTTCCATCTGCCTTATAGATAGCCGGTGTGTCAAACAAACGTCCAAATCCACCTAAGAAATAGCATCCACCAGAAATAATAATTGCAAATACAGTGGATACAATCGTACCTGTCTTAACCGCTTTCTCGTCCTTAATTGCATAGAATTTATGTACCATCTGTGGCAATCCCCAAGTACCAAGAGATGTAAGAACAATAACACCTACCAAGTTCACTGGGTCCGGTCCAAAGAAGCTTGCAAACAAACCATCTGCACCCTGTAATGCAGGAACTGCAACGTCATCTGCTGAAATCAGGGATAACTCCTTAATTGCATTCATAAAGCCTCCCTGGCCATTTAACACTGCAACAATCACCGCACAGATACCAATCAGCATAATAATACCCTGAATAAAATCATTCCAAGCCGTTGCCATATAACCACCCATAATTACATACACACCGGTAAGCAATGCCATTACAATGATGCAAACCTTGTAATCAATGTTAAACGCCATTCCAAACAAATTAGAAAGACCATTATAGATAGATGCTGTATATGGAACCAAAAAGATAAATGCAATCGCAGAGCCCGCAATTCGAAGTGCCTTAGAGTCAAAACGCTTTCCAAAGAATTCTGGCATAGTCTTAGCGTCTAGCTTCTGTGTCATAACACGGGTTCTTCTACCAAGAACTAACCAGGCAAGCAAGCTTCCGATTACTGCATTTCCAACACCAATCCAGGTAGAAGCAAGACCATACTTCCATCCAAACTGTCCTGCATAACCTACAAAAACTACAGAAGAAAAGTATGATGTACCATAAGCAAATGCAGTAAGCCACGGACCTACTCCTCTTCCTCCTAATACGAAATCATTGACGTTGCTGGTTGATTTTCTAGCATAGATACCAACGCCAATCATCACTGCAAAAAATACAACTAGTAATACAAGTTTAATTGCCATTTCTGTTTCTCCCTCTTTCTTAAGTATAATAAATCAAGTTCTGCGTTTTCCAAGCTTTAAAGCATCTATGTTTTAAAGCTTTAACGCTTTAACGTGCATTATAATAAACTACGGTAACCCTGTCAAGCTGATTTCCCTTATATCTGTCATTTACTACTTTTGTTCCCGAATCTCTTTATCTTTTTGCCGACAGCTTTCATCGGATTTCGTATAATACTTTGCAAATACTGAATTTCCTTTTTTTGCTCCTGCAGTTCTCTAGCCTGCTTTTCTAATCTGTCATTCATCTGCTGTAGCATTTCACCCATAAAGAGCACAACGTCCTCCATCATATAGGCTGAGTCAGGAGTCCACTTTGTCAGCTCCTCATTTTGATAAGCAAATAATGGTTCATCCAACCCCATATATTCCTTTGCAATTCGGTTATTTCCCTCCTCATACTGCTCCATAAAGGCAATCCATTCCTGCTGCGAAAACATACTATAACGGATATCCTCTTGATGGTTTCTTGATTGCTGCTTTAACGTATTCTTAAAATTAAGATTCGTCTCTCTGCTCAAATCAGGTACCATATTCAATATACGCTTTATTTCATTATTGTTATAGGTTAGACTAATATTACGTGTTTCATTTTGAATGGAATACTCGTCTGAGTATTCTAACCCGATGGCATTCATAAAATCCTCATATATCGTTCCACCCTTAAAATCCTTCTTATCGAATTTTCTTACGATAATATTCTCTTTGCCCACATATTGCGCAATAGACTCTAGCATTTCGTAGTAGTTAATTTTAACCAACGGAAGCTCCTTAGACATTGTATTCCAATCTAACGTCGCCTCATCATGAAAACCTTCCTTCACCTTCTGACTCCACCAAGAATACAAAAATTCGTCTTGTGGGCGAAGATATACAATAACCTTAATCGCAAACTGACCTTTTTCCTGCTCTTGCTTTATCTTCTCCCATGCACTAATCTCATCTCGAAAACCTACTGTCCAAAGACCTTCATCTGACAATATAATATTGTCATAGGTTTCAAAAGCCTCATGTATATGCTTCCAACCATCCTCTAACGCCTTGACCTCAGCTTGAAAATCCCGACTTCCGTCCTCCTGAA
The DNA here is from genome assembly GCA_964439445.1 of uncultured Clostridium sp. GTDB lineage: Bacteria > Bacillota > Clostridia > Lachnospirales > Lachnospiraceae > CAG-590. The sequence goes on from CAYTOQ010000032.1 coordinate 9,549, forward strand.
AGAAACAACCAAAGATAAAATGTGCGTTTCGAAGGGCATGCGCACCTATATAGCGATAGGGAAATAACGGATAATAATATCCTTTTTGTTGTAAAGGCTCTTGATTCTCTTTACAAAAATTCTGAATCGATGTGGTTCCGGTTTTCGGTGTTCCCGCATGTATATATAATGTTTTCATCTCTTCATCACCATTCCCTTCTAAATTTATACAAAATGCAGCCTAAGTTTACTAGACTGCATTTAAGCTACAATTATTTACTCTTCGGATTATTTGCCTAGCTGCGCAAGTCTTTCCTCTACCGTTGCAAGCATACCCTTGTATTTCTCTAATTTTGCTTTTTCTTCTTCAATCTTAGCCGCTGGTGCCTTACCTACGAAGTTTGGATTGTTAAGCATTCCCTCACAACGCTTAATCTCACCCTGTAGCTTCTTCTGCTCCTTAGCAAGACGCTCAACCTCCTTCTCAATATCCACAAGCTCAGCGAATGGCATATAAACCACTGCATCCTGAATTACAGTTGAAACTGCGTCATCTGCAATACCGGTCTTATCTGACTGAACTAATACTTCAGACGCAAAACCTAAGGTTGCAAAGAACACTTTTGCATCCTCAAAGATACTGCGAACCTCTTCCTTTTCAGAAACAACATAAACTGTTGCTTTCTTGCTGTTTGGAACGTTCATCTCTGCACGAAGGTTACGGATACCACGAACCGCATCCTTAATGGTATCGACTGCATTTTCATCGGCAGCAAAATTCCACGCTTCTTTAAATACCGGCCATTCAGAAATCATAATGGATTCCTCTTCATCCTGAAGATTTGTGAAAATCTCCTCTGTTACAAATGGCATATATGGGTGAAGAAGCTTAAGCGCATTGATTAATACGGTCTTCAATGTCCAAAGTGCTGCAGCCTTGGTCTCATCCTCATCATTGTAAAGACGAGGCTTCACCATCTCAATATACCAGTCACAGAACTCTTCCCAAATGAAATCATATACCTTAGCTGCTGCAATACCAAGCTCATATTTATCCAGGTTCTCTGTCATATCCTTTGCCAAAGTATTAACCTTGGATAAAATCCATCTGTCGGCCAAGGTAAGCTTTGATAAGTCAACATCCTTCACATCTGCCTTCTCTATATTCATCATGATGAAACGGGAAGCATTCCAAACCTTGTTTGCAAAGTTACGGCTTGCCTCAACACGCTCCCAATAAAAACGCATATCGTTACCTGGTGCATTACCGGTAATCAATGTGAAACGAAGTGCATCTGCACCATATTTATCAATAACCTCTAATGGGTCAATACCATTTCCTAAGGACTTAGACATCTTACGTCCCTGGTCATCTCGTACCAAGCCGTGGAATAATACGGTGTGGAATGGTAGCTTTCCTGTCTGCTCGATGGAAGAGAATACCATACGGATTACCCAGAAGAAAATGATGTCGTATCCTGTTACCAACACATCGGTTGGGAAGATATAATCCATCTCCTCTGTGTTCTTTGGCCAGCCAATTGTTGAGAATGGCCAGAATCCAGATGAGAACCATGGATCCAAGGTATCCTCATCCTGCTTCATGTTGGAAGAGCTACATTTTGGACAGGTGCATACTGCTTCCTTAGAAACTGTAATCTCTCCACAATCCTGACAGTAATATGCAGGAATTCTATGTCCCCACCATAACTGACGGGAAACACACCAGTCACGGATGTTCTCTAACCAGTTATAGTAATTCTTGTTCATACGTTCTGGGATTAACTTAAGCTCACCCTTCTTAACCGCTTCTAATGCTGGCTTTGCCATTTCCTCCATCTTAACAAACCACTGTGGCTTGATTAATGGCTCAACGGTAGTCTTACATCTGTCATGCGTACCTACGTTATGGCTGTGTGGAACCACCTTCACAAGAAGTCCCATTTCATCCAAATCAGCAACCATTTGCTTACGGGCTGCATAGCGGTCCATACCAGCATATTTACCACCCATTGCATTGATGGTAGCATCATCATTCATAATGTTAATCTCTTCCAAGTTGTGACGCTTTCCAACCTCAAAGTCGTTAGGGTCATGAGCAGGTGTAATCTTAACGCAACCTGTTCCAAACTCCTTATCTACATATGGGTCAGCAATAACCGGAATCTGTCTATCCGTCAAAGGTAACTGCAACATCTTACCGATAATATCCTGGTATCTCTCATCCTCTGGATTTACCGCAACTGCAGTATCACCTAATAATGTCTCTGGACGGGTTGTAGCGATTTCTACATATCTTCCCTCTTCGCCAATAATAGGATAGTTGATATGCCAGAAGTTACCATCCTGATCCACATGCTCTACCTCTGCGTCAGAAATGGTGGTCTGACAAACCGGACACCAGTTAACGATACGGGAACCCTTGTAAATCCATCCCTTTTCGTACAACTTACAGAATACTTCATTTACCGCATCGTTGTTGCCGTCATCCATAGTGAAACGCTCTCTATCCCAGTCAGCAGAAGAACCCAACTTCTTTAACTGGTTGATGATACGTCCGCCATACTCAGCCTTCCACTCCCATGCCTTCTCAAGGAAACCGTCACGACCTAAATCGTCCTTATCAATTCCTTTTTCCTTCAAAGCTTCAATAATCTTAACCTCTGTAGCAATCGCCGCATGGTCTGTACCTGGCTGCCACAAAGCGTTATAGCCCTGCATTCTCTTATAACGAATTAAGATATCCTGCATGGTGTTGTCTAGTGCATGTCCCATGTGAAGCTGACCTGTAATGTTTGGTGGTGGCATCACAATTGTAAATGGTTTCTTGCTGCGGTCTACTTCTGCGTGGAAGTACTTCTTGTCTAACCAATTGGTATAAATTCTGTCTTCGATTTCCGAAGGGTTGTAGTTTTTTTCTAACTCTTTTGCCATTGTTCTTCTCTCCTCTTTCTTTTATTTGCGGACGCTCCAAACATTCATTTCCGAAATGCGTGACAAGATGAAAAAGTTCACGCTTCGTCCCCGCTTTCGCTCACTCTAACACGTAACGGTACTAAACTCACTTCGTTCGTTAAGTGCCGACGTGCTAGAGAGTCCTTCGCTTAGAACCTTTTTCATCTTTGTCACTTACCTTTTGAAGTAAAGTTTGGAGCGGTTCTTTGATAAAAATACATAAAGAAAGCCCTCTATCAGGACTTCCTGATAAAGGGCGAATATACGCGGTACCACCTTAATTTCTCACTTCTCTTATCCTATAACGTGGATGACTCCGTCATGACCTATGCATTGAGTACTTAGCGAGACCTTGTCAAGCTTAGTACGAAAGTACACTTGCACACTTAGCGAGATATATCGAGCTTAGTGGGCATAGTGCTTCCTTTTTCAACTTTCAGCCATGCAGTTCAAAAGCTACCTTCAAAGTCTTCTTCTTGAAATGACCTTCCAGCCCATGGGTCATCTTCTCTGTCAAGGAACAACTTCTACTCCTCTTTCTCATAACCTTTACAAAACTAGATTAAATATAGAATACAAGTGAGGAAAAGTCAAGAGAATTATAAATCCAAACAGATTTCTTTTTTGGATTAAGGTTGTTCCTTCCTAAGCAGCTCTCTTAACAATTGTACCCCTTTCTGAATATAATCCTCTTCTTTCAAACCATTTGCCTCTATCATTCTTTCAATGGCTTGAGCTGGGTCTAACGAATGATATGGATAATAAAGTTTTCTCAATTCTTCTGGTTTCATCATTTTATATAACTTTTTACTACTAATTTGGTGGGTATAACACCAATATCTATAAATATACCCCATCCAATACAATTCTTCATTCTCGTATTTGATTTTCCCATAGCTACTTTTTCCAAATTCAGCATCTATTTCGTCTATCACATCCGTTTGCCTAATGGATTCATAGAGAAATCCTTCCCCGTCCATCCTCTGTGCCACATCGGAATACATAAAACGTCTTAGAAAAATGGGAGAGCTACACTCCACCTTCTCTTTTGACATAGAAAATAATTCACCCTGATATCTGCATAACTTTAACCCATATTCATCAAAATCTCTCATTGTAAAATCTCCTCAATATAATGACCTTGACCGCGGTATTGTTTTCTAGCAATTTTCACCTTGTCACGATTCATCTCTACCGCTTCTCTTCTCGATTGCAAATAATACTCCTTCTCCTCATTTGCCAAAAAACAATGTGCCAAAATCTCTACCTGATCCAAAGACTTCTGTGTTATAAAAACATACTGATTCCCAAGATTAGTTGCTGATAAACAATGCTGGCACTGAACATCTGTAATTTCTCCATCAATGAAGCTATCGATAATTTCGAATATTCTATTATCTGCAATTGGAGCTATAATATAATCTATTCCCCTCATACTCTCAATCAATTCAGAAACAATCTTCGAATTCTCAAATTCTCCTAAGCGTCCTCTAAAATACGCTATTGCAAGCATCCATTCACGATTCACCCCGAATGTCTTTGCTTTGAGTCCATCCTTATCAAAATTCAAAATGTAAAGCGAGGACTCTGGATAATTAGATACAAACATTGCTGACTGTTCTAAGCTTTCACCACAGTAAAAGCCTTGCCCAAAATCATTGTTCCTTTTGGATTTACCTATATCAAGCTTACCTTCTATGAAAGTTTTAGCACCATGAAATAAAATCACATGGGAATCATCGGAATAGTCTTCTCTATATAACTGCTCTTTTATCTTGTTCAAACGGATTCTTCTTTTGAACGCCATACTATAAAATGCCGACAACTTAGCATAGGAAATTCTATCTTCGTCCTCTTTCCAACGATTAAGCGTCATTCTAGATACTCCTATTTCATTCGCAAGTTCTTCACATGTCAATCCTAACAATTCACGCACTATTTCTATATCATTTAAAACCTGAAATCCTTTCATATAGCTCTTCCTCTCTCGCCGCAAACTTGTTTGTAACATATTTTACATTTAAGTTTTGTTCTTGTCAACTTTTAGTCAGATTTGTTTGTTTTATAACCAATCGAGTAGGCTAACTCCTACTCGATTTAGTTAACACCACACATCGCATGCGAAGCATGCTGCGTTGCATACCTTCAAACTAAACTCACTACGTTCGTTAAGGTTTCAGGCATCGCCAAATGGATTTTCATGCAAGCATGAATCCACTTGGCTCATTGTTTACACAAAATAGGAGAACAACTCGTGTTCTCCTACTAAAAGTGAATATAATATCTTTATGAATCTGAATACTATATTTTCTTAAAACTCGCCTTCTTGCTGACACCCTTCTTCTGAAGCATGCTCTTGTAAGCTTTCATTTTTGACTTAGGCACCTTAATGGTAACTGTCTTTACGGTTTTGCTCTTATGTTTCACATACTCTACCGTTCCACCTGTAGCCGTTACACTTGTTACCTTGTAGATTGCTTTGGACTTGGCATCCTCAATCTGTACACCCACCAATTCATTCTTTGGGATTACAACTTCCTTGCTGTCCGTATAATCCTTGCCTTCAAAAGTCACCTTGGCTTCATATACAACCTTTCCTTCTGCAGTATAGGTTGCATCGGTTGTAGTTGCTGTCACCTTGGCATCCACCGTCTTAACATCCTCGCCACCTTGACAAACAAAGGTTGCTTTTGCTGTATATCCATCTTCCGTCTCTGTCCAAGTAAATGTAGGCTCTTTGTAAATATGACTTACATATTTCTTACCACCTGCACTTGCAATACTTCCTTCACCTAAAAGGGTAAATGCATCACTTACCGTTCCAGCTACTGTCACATCACCAGTCACGATATTGGCTCCACTTACCACAACCTTACTTCCTGCCGGAAGATTCAAAGATCCTTCAATATAAGAACTGGACAAAGTCAATGTTTTTGTAGAAGCATCCCAAGTGTAGCCAGCACCCTTTGTGGCAGTTTGTCCATCACCTGTACCCACATTGGTAAAGTCGAGACCAGAAACCACATTTAACTCTTTACCATCTGTAGTATATACCTTCTCTTCCGTCGTCTCTTCTGTATCAGATGCGCCGACTACCACTACCACACCATCACCTGTTATATTCATCTTGGCAATGTCTTCCGCTGTTGTATCTGCCGGAAGCTTAATGATTCCTTCCACCACAAGCGTACCATTGCCGGCAAAGGTCAATTCTACATCTTCCAAATCCAATGTGGTTCCCTCCGGCACAGTCAAAGTTGCCCCTTCGGATATAACTACAGTACTAGTGGAATCAAGCTCAATAAAATACTTTGACGCACCATCATCAGTGAGGACAACCTCTCCATATACAGTCATTCTATCCGCATCATCGATTGTAGAAACAACCGCATTCAATTCTCCTGCATTCTCCAGGGCTCCGTATATTCTTATGAAGCCTGCATTCACAGTTGCGCCATTCTCAATCAAAAGATTGCCATCCGTATAACCGACATATACACCTTCTGCATTTACCGTAGCATCTTTCACCTGCAAATCATAACTTACATCTATCAATTCTGACGAAATGGTCACCCCATCCTTCAATACCACATTTGTACGCAAATCCATATCTGCTTCATTGCTATTTTCCACATACAACGTACCTGTTCCGGTAAAAGTGACTGTAATCTCTTCACCCGATTCTTCTCTCTGAACATAAAAGGCAGTATATTCGCCATAAGCATTGCCAATCCGATTGATACCTATCACTTCCACCACTACATCAGTGTTTGAAAAAATCATTAGCCACCCTCCGTCTTATCATTTCAGATTTTAGCTATCCTCTATTATAGCAAATTACTATTTCTCATGAAAGTCTTTTGCATATGCTTTCCACTTTCAAAATCGCAACTTATGGTTGCAAGGATGTCATGGTTAAAACATACTTATTTCTCCTAAAACAAGTATTCGTATTTCCGACGCTGTGCCATAATGACATCTAGCACTCTCATTTTCTCCTCCACAAAATACGCTGTTTCCATTTCCAACAAATGCTCTACATCTTTTCTCGTAAAGTGAAAATGCAGATGTTTTCCATAAAGCTTTTCTGCAATATCTAATTGCTCATCAAAGCTAGAACAAAAAGTCTTCGCGTCCACTGTACTGATTAGTTCATCAACATCCATATCCGCCTGTATAGGATAATCCATTGTTGTATCTGCAAGCAATGATGCACCATGGTCAAAAAATGGACAGTAATGATATCCCCCGAATGTATCCATCAACACTGCTATATTATGGGTATGTCGGTCTTCATTTAAAAACAATGCATCAATTGTCAAAAGCTTACTCATATAGCTTCCAAAATCCTTAAGCCCTGTAACCCGGATAGTCTGATTCACCAAAAATTGCAAACGATTTTCATAATCCTTCATAGAATATAAGCCTTGGCGCAAGGAATTACCATAGGCACTTTGAAACAATCGTTCCAAAGTAATGATTCTCCATCCCTCCGGCAAAAAATTATGACTTCGACATCCGCGATAAATGGTGTTACGATACCGAATCGTCTCCACGTCATAATCCACATATTCAGATGGACTCAAATCACTATACTTTAGCAGCTTAGAAACCATGTACTCGGAAAGCCCTTCATAGCCTGTATAGTCTGCTTTGTACCATACATCTTCGTTGTACCATTTTAGCTGATTTCCCTTAGAGGACTGTGCGTATGTCTTTTTTTCATCCTGTTGAAACAATTCCACCATTCCAATCACCTCTCAATCAGAATCCAAAAATCATCCTCCGCCATTCTACCTTCCGTCTTTTCTATAATCATCAGAGGGTCATAGAAAGGCAAATCCAATTCTTTCAATACTAGCTTCATCTTATCACGGGTTTCCGGAAAACAACGAGACTTTAAAAATTCCTCATAGTCTTCAAAGGTAGGATGTTCTTTCACCCCAAATGCTTTCATCATATAATTCTCCATATAATTCTGAATCCGGATTCTACGATTCCTTTCATCCACATCAATTAGCGTACATAACATGTCCTTACACATATACCGCAAACGCAAGTCATATTCCTGCTCAGGAATTATAAGCTCCTCCGCTAAATGAGGATGTCGATTTAACAATTCAACCAATGTAACAATGGGACCTGTAATCGGCTTGTCACTGGTTTCCCAACGCTCTATCGTCTTAACAGATATATTAGCCAGACCCGCAAACTCTGCCTGTGTCAAATTGAGTTTCTTCCGCAATACTTTCAAGTCTGTCGCTTTTAATTCTTTTGTAACCGCAAACTCTTTCATAACAACTCCTCCATCATATACGATAATCTTTTCTATCTCTGCAATCAATATACCCTTATTTTGAGGGTTTGTCAATTATTCAAAGCCCTCACATTTGCGATATTGTGCGTTTTAACAGCAATTTTTAACCGTTTATCCTATTAAGAAAGAATCCACCACCTGGTTTCCCAACCAAAGTGATGGATTATCATTTTTTTATATTTTAAAAAAAGAATTTGTCAAACGGTCACCTTCACCCATTTATCGGCTACAAAGTCCATCTGACAAATTCTTTCTCTAACATAATCTATACTATTTTCCTCTAACCACGCTTCGCTTCCAACACCTTCTCCGGCGACTTTGCAAGATAGGAAATCGCAAGCCATATGGTCATCACAATCCAACTAATTGGCTCTGTGAAAATGACCCCCATATACCCAAATGCCGGAACGAGCAAGGCTGCAGACAGCACCTTTATCACCATCTCTAACACACTGGCAACCAGTGGAACCACCTTTCTTCCCATTCCCTGCAAGCTACATCGAAGCACAAACAATGGTCCCAATGCATAAAAGAACAACACTCCAATCCGGAGATAAGATACACCAGAATCAATAATAATTGCTTTCTCAGTATGTGTAACCCAATGCATTACTGGTTCCGCAAACAGATAACAAACAACAATCAAAACCGTGGTAATACCTGTTACAATCCAATTCGCATGACGCACTCCCCGCTTTACTCGGTCTACCAATCCTGCTCCCATGTTCTGACTCACATAGGTAGTCATGGCAACACCAACGGTATACACCACCACCATCAAAATATCGAATACTCTTCTTGCCGCTGTATGAGCCGCCACAATATCCGTTCCCAAATCATTGATAGCTCCCTGTAGCACCACCGTTCCAATATTCACAATACAACCCATTAAGCCCATGGATAGCCCAGAGGTAATCAGATTGCCATACTGTCCCTTCTCTAACCGCCACTCATCTCCCTTTGGAAGAATCTCACGGAACCGAATCACCAGATATCCCCCACAGAGCAATCCGGTCAAGGCTTGCGCTACAATGGTAGCATAAGCTGCTCCCTCAATTCCCCAACTGAATCCACGAACAAACAGCAGGTCCAAAACAATATTCACCACAACACCTACTAATAAACAATAAAGTGGCGTTTTACTGTCTCCCACCGCACGCAATACATTGGCACACATATTATAAATAGCAGTAAAAATGGTTCCAGCTAAAATAATGCGGACATAAGCCACTGCATCGGTCATAATATCCGCCGGCGTGTTGAGAAATTCCAGTATCGGTACAATACACGTAAAACCAACCACAGTTAAAATTACAGCCACACCAAAGGTCAACACAATCGTTCCAGCAATAAAACGGCGCATCCGCTTCCAATCCTTCGCTCCAAAGCTATTGGCAACCAATATGGTAAATCCCTGCGTCATACCATTAATAAAACCAATCAATGTATTGGAAACCACACTGGTAGCTCCAACTGCAGCTAACGCCGCAGTACCCACATAGGTACTGACAATCATACTGTCTGCCATGTTATATAGTTGCTGAAATATATTTCCAAACATCAGCGGTATCGCAAACATCATAATAACCTTCGCCGGATACCCTTTCGTCAAATCCTTCATAGTTCCAATCTCTCTTTCTATCTATCGAATAGATTGCAATTCTTGTATGAACTACATAGGTTTGTATGAACAACCAATTCAAAAAGCGGGTACATCTGAGTCCGTCGGCACTTAGCGAGACATCGTCGAGCTTAGTACCACTACGCACTCGGAGTAGCGAGAGCGTGCCCGCGTTGAATGGTTGTTTATACAAACTCTATTGTACATCCATTTTGCAATTAATTCTTCATAATTCTACGCTTCACCTGACAAGTCTTATCCTTGCAGCTTGCACACTGCAACGTCTTATTGGAACCACTCCAAAAACGCTCCGGATGCTTTGCATAGATTACCTCCCAATGAATCAACACCACACAGGAAGTAAAAAATAGACTCCAGCTAAAGAAATTCTTAATAAATAACATCGGAGTAAACATCATAAAATGTCCCCAATCGTAAATTCTACAATTCACACAGCATTTATTCTTCATTAATAAATGCTGGAACGGACAGTAAAATAGTATGCATATGTAATCACACAGAAAATAAAACACCGTAAGCATCAACAAATCCGCTTCATCTATGATATGAAACAGATATAATGCACCAAAAATTGCATTGAAAATCAACCATATAAGCATTACACTCCAAGCTCTTACATTTTGCTGCTGGATGAATCGATGCAGCTCTAACTCGGAATATCCTTCCACTTCTTGATAAGGCTCCGGTTCCGCTTTCTTCAGCGCCATCGTCACTCGCTCTAACGGGAAGATGTGCAAAATCATCATCACCATGAACATAAGCCAAAGCATGTGCATTGGTGAAATCCCTTTCCATATCGGCATCGTCATAAGGGTCATCATTAATTCCTTATCCTTCAAATATAGCCCTAACACTCCACAAAAAGTTGCGATACGGATAACTAGCTTTATCAAATATATTTTTGTCATTCTTGTAGAAATCATTTTCTGCTTCATTCTATCTTCCCTTTGAACCAATACCTAATTCAGCTTATTCAAAATAATACCTTTTCATCAAACTATAATCAATAAGAAACCGACTTGAAATTATCACAATCCTATTTTATTTGATTATAATAATCCAATTCCAAAAGCTTTGCCGAATAATAGAACCGATTCTGCACCTGCTGCATCATATTTTCCAAATAAATGCTGTCCTCTGTCACTCCATTTGCCCATGTCACTTCCCCAGTTGTGGCATTGTAGCGCACCTTCTCTGTCAAAAAGCTTTGGTCCTTAAACAGCACCAGTCCCTCTTCCTCAGACAACATATCCTTTCCTGCAAACAATCTGGAATCATAGGATAATCCCATAAGATTCGAAATGGTAGGCAACAAGTCTAGATTAGAGCAATACTTTTCCACCTGCACTGGAAAAGACACCTCTTCCATATCCTTCATCGAAGCACTCCAGATGAGACATCCATTTCGATAGATTTCAAAATCATCCTTTTCGACTTCTTTTCCCTGTAGCTCATCATAGGCTCCCTTTTTCAAACCATAGGGATAATGGTCTGGTGCAATCACAAACAAAGTATTCTCAAGCTTTCCAGCCTGCTCCAATCGATCCACCAGATATGCCACTGCATATTCTAACTCTGTATTTGCCGCAAGATAACAGGCTGCATTTTCCGACCAGTCACCCTTCACCACATCACGGTTTTTTACTGCCATAGAGTTATAAGCATATGTATAGGGTAAATGTCCACTCATAGTCATATAGTAGGTGTGAAATGGCTTGTCTTGATTCAGATACTCATCCACCGTAATCTCCATAAGCTCCAAGTCCGACTCCGGATACATGGATTCAAAAGAAAGACCAGCTCCCACCGCCTTAAAGGTATACCCAAGCTTTGGATGGGTAATAGTTCTGTCATAATAGTAAGAGTCATGATTGTGATAGGCATTACAGACATACCCCTGCTGTTTCAATTGATTTCCAAGGGTGACCGGCAACGCATTTTCTGCGGAATGCTGTAAGCTCCAATCTCCCTCTACCGGAATCTGTCCTAAGCAATTTACATACTCTCCGTCAATGGTACTTAGATACCAGCTAGGCGTATAGAAATTGTTAAATTGAAATCCCTCCTGCTGCATCCTATAAAGCGTAGGCGTTCTCTCCTTATCAATCACCACATCGCTAAAGCTTTCTGCGGTAATATAAATGAGATTGTACCCTTCAAATAAACCTGTGTAGATATTCTCCTTCGACGGTGTTACTTCTAAAAAATACGAGTGCACGTCCTTCTCATCCTCATTTTCCGCTGAAGCAATGAGGGTTTCAAAATCAAGGTCCCACGTGTGGTATTTCGTTTCTTGTACTGCAACATCAGAGGATGCGGTTATGCTCTCTGATTGCGCGCCTGCAATCCCCGTTGTGGATGCTCTACCGGAATCGCTCGCATTATCTTCACCATTGTTTTTAGCCAAGTTATCCACATCTTTTGTCAAAAATGCTTCCTCTATCCACAAATATCCTGCATTGATGTGTCTCTCTGTGATTCCAATTACATCACAGAGATTTTCTGCTACATCCTTCTTTAAAGTTTGCATTAGACCCAAGCGATACATAGACTGTTCTGTACGATGAAAGCTTACCTTGATATCGTAGGTCGTTCCAATACCGATACCCTGTGTCATCAAAAAAAACGTGCCTCCAATCGGAAGAAGCACGATAATAACAAGACAAAGAATTACTCGTTTCCAACTATGCTTCTTGGAATGATCGGTTGCATTTTTCTCGGCCCAACGAACCTCCAACACTACATATATCATCCACAAAACAATTGCAATGCAAATCACCACCACATGTTCCAAAAATGCCTCCCATATGGTAGAACCAAAATCCATTGCCTGCCCCGCACCGTTGAAAATAGATTTTAAGGACAAAAAGTTCCCAAACACCTGATGATAGATAATCTGCACGGTGAAATATAGGGTGACAAGTAGTAGCATAATGCAGCGAATTGTCGTATTCCATATACCATTCCGTGTACTAGAAATCAGCAAGACAGATGCTGAAAATGACAACGAGAAAAACACTGCATATACCATGTAGAGGTCAAAGCTTCCATATATTTCCCAGTGGAATAACAATTCCAATACCATCACAAAAATAGGAACGGACCATATTGTCTGAGCTATTCTATTTTTTAATTCTATTGCCTTCTTTTTCATATTACATTCTCACTATACTTTCCCATGCATTCACATACACAAACATAAAGTATATTGTATCATTTATAGCTAAGAATGTCACTTGTAATTACCTATATA
>CAYTOQ010000033.1:0-1250 GCA_964439445.1 uncultured Clostridium sp.
TATATGTTACATGTCCAACAGCTTGTATCCCTTTCCGAACACGGTACGAATCTGTTTTCCGCCCTCGCCCAATGCTTTTCTAAGCTTCTTCATGTGGTTGTCTAGAATCCTCTCATCTCCGTCATAATCATATCCCCAGATACGAACAATCAGGGTATCCCGGCTCACAACCATGTTCTTATTCTCCATCAAAATTTTCAGAATAACATATTCCTTTGGTGCCAGTTCGATTTCTCTGTCACCCACTGTTACCTGCATGGTTTTTGGATTTAACGAGATTGCACCTACTTTCATTTCCTTGCCAAGCACCATTCCCTTTGAACGGTTTAGTAGTGCATTTACTTTGGCATAAAGTGTTGCCAGTGAAAATGGTTTGACAATATAATCATCACATCCCAAATCATATCCGTACAGGATGTCTTCCTCTCTTCCACGGGCAGTTAAAAAGATAATCGGTGCATCGCTTTGTCTGCGAAGCTCCTTACACAGAGTAAAGCCATCGACTCCCGGAAGCATAATATCGAGCAACACCAAATCAAAACTTTGCTCATAAAGCAGTTCCATTCCCTGATTTCCGTCCACTGCGATATGTAGCTCAATGTCACTTTTTGCCTTGAAGAAATCTTCGATTCCTTCTCGTATCTTCTTGTCATCCTCTACCAGTAAAATCTGAAACATATTTCCCTCCTTCTCATTTGATAACCAAATGATACAAAGCAAATCTATCCTTTATCTATCTTTTAATATTATAACGAAAAAAGTAAAACCGACACAAGATTCTTATTTTAGAATCTGTGTCGGTTAGCATCTCTTTCTGTCTACAACAAATATTCATTTCTTGCCTTTTGATATTCTATACACAAATCACCCACCAAGTAATCATCACTCATGCAGTGCATATCAGAAACACCATCTCGCATCATCTGATAAACCATAGAAGCGTAAAAGAACTCCAGTGCATCACTCAATGCAATTCCTTCCTTTTGGGCAAACAAATCTACAACTCTGGCATACTTTTTTTGAAGTAATATTGGATTCGCCGTCATACCTTTTCGCTCCCTTCAAATGTCAGATACTGATTAAGCACCTCTTGTGTCCGCAAACATACTTGTAGGTTCGGTTTCTCATATTGTAATCGCTTCAAAGCCTCTTTCTTATCAATCAAACCATCAAAATATAGTTCTACTGTATTGAAAACCCTATCATTAGCAACACCGCCAATTACAACATCATAATCTGTTGCATCATTT
>CAYTOQ010000033.1:1350-22562 GCA_964439445.1 uncultured Clostridium sp.
ATATAAAATCATACTTGAACTCCCATTTCTTTCATCGTCTCAATAATATCCTCAACAATATACTCCTTGCTCTGTGTGTGTAGCATCTCATATCCTGGAATAATATACTGATACAACAAATCGCTTTTCGATGTAAATGCTTGATAAAGCTCTTCCGCAGGAACTTCCAACCGAATTGCTACATTCTCTATGCAAAAAATGGCAAACTCTAATTCATTTGTATTACGAATTACTCTTTCACACATCTTATCCATCAAGCACACACCTCTCTGTCATCTACATCTTATCCACAAAGAACTCCTCGAAGACAGTGTAACCTTCTTTCTCCATCTGCTCCTTCTGGAACTTCTTATTCTTCTTCATAATTGCAATATTAATCAACTCGCCCTGTGCACGCTTTTCATTTGCCTGCTGCAAAATGGTTAGCATCTTGTCCGCTGGCATATTCTTCTCCACAAGATAAGCAATCTTCTCACCCTGCTTTGGAATCTGGTAATCCTTCTCAAGCAATAACATTACGATACGCTCAAAACCGATAGAAAAACCACAAGCTGGGGTATTCTGTCCGGTGAACTTACCAATCATCTCATCATAGCGTCCGCCGCCACCAACAGAGCCGCCAAACTCGTCCATGGAAATCTCAAATATCGGACCGGTATAATAGCCCATACCACGTACCAAGGTTGGGTCAAATGCAATCTTGAAATCCGCAGATTTGGTCGCATCCACACTATTCATAATGGTCTCTAAGTCCTCTGCCACACCTGCTTCTAAGTAATCTCCTAAAGTTTCCTTTAGGAAGCGGACACCAGCCACATCTTCACTTACCTTAGCGAATAAATCTAAGCATTTGTCTACATTTTCTTTATCGAATCCTTGTGACACCAAATCCTCTGCCACACCATCTAAGCCAATCTTATCCATCTTATCCAAAGTGATGAATACACTATCATAATCCTTCTCTTCAAATCCGCTATATGCAGCCATTGCCTTAAGCATCTTACGGTTGTTAAGACGAATGGTAAACTTCTCAAATCCAATCTTGCCAAGCAAGGTAGTAGTTGCTGTGATAAGCTCAATCTCCGCAAGGATAGTTGGCTCACCCAAAATATCAATATCACACTGCATAAACTGACGGTAACGACCTCTCTGTGGTCTGTCCGCTCTCCACACATTTCCCATCTGTAATGCCTTAAATGGGCTTGGTAAATCATTGGCATTATTTGCATAATATCTAGAAAGTGGCAAAGTCAAATCATAACGAAGTCCACCATCCACTAAAATATCTGTATTATCTACACTTACCTTGTCTGCCGCGGAAGTCAGTTTATCTCCACGCTTCAAAATCTTGAAGATTAGTTTTTCATTTTCTCCACCCTGGTTTGAGCTTAGGTTTTCAATGTGCTCCACGCAAGGAGTCTCCATTCCAGAAAAACCAAAGGTCTTGTAGGTCTCCTTAATCTCACGAATCACGTAATCGCGAATCTCCATCTCTCTTGGTAATATATCCTTCATGCCGGTTACCGGCTTTTTCTTCATTGCCATTTTATTTCTTCTCCTTTTTCTTCTCTTCATTCTTTCATTGCAAAACTCTCATTATTGTATACTAGGATGCAAATAAAATAATCACCATAAGCAGGTACATCTGAGTCCGTCGGCACTTAACGAGACATCGTCGAGTTTAGTACCGCTACGCACTCAGCGTAGTGCAAACGTTCCTGCGTTGGTTTATTTTATTTGCATCACTCAAATACATAAATCTAGAGTTTTGCATGCAGTCCGTACATTCCTTCGAAAGTTGCGTTCGTGCTTACCATACCAACTTATCTGGAACGTCTCCGCGTAGCTCCCTCGCCTGTATCTCCTCATGGACGATACTCTGGAACGGAAGGAATATTTTCATGTCAAAATGTCGCACTTCCTCTATCAACAATTCCACTGCTGTCTGGCTATCAAATGCCTTGCGATATGGACGGTCCGAGGTCAGCGCCACAAAGACATCACACACACGCAAGATTCTTGCACCTAGCGGAATATTATCTCCGATTAAATTATCCGGATATCCAGTACCATCATAGTTTTCGTGATGATGTAATATCATGTCACACACCCGGTCTGAGTATCCTTCATTTTTTACAACCTCATAGCCTGCTGTGGCATGCATACGCACATAACGCATTTTCTCTACATTTAAGGTATCCTCTTCGCCACCATACAGGTATGTACTGGCACGAAGCTTTCCAATATCATGTAACATTCCTGCCACTTCAACATCATGGCAAAAATCATTATCCAATTTTAATTCTCTAGCCAATTTGCCAGCCAATCTGCTGACTTCAATCCCGTGAGCGATTTCCGTTTTCAAATCCTCTGTCAGATAAGCAGACATCTCATCTACTTCCAAATCCAACCCATCTCTTCCAGTCTCAATCATAGAAATCCTCCTTTCTATCTACTCTCCAGAAAATATTTTCCACCTTACAGATATCAAACAAGAAACTCAATTAAATGTTTATATCTTTACCCATTACCTTTTGTTTGTACATTTTAGTAGATAACTGCGAAACTCAACATATATTTTCCACCTTACAGATATCAAACAAGAAATCAAGTGTATATTATGTTGTGTAACTTTAACAAGAACCATAAGCAGGTACATCTGAGTCCGTCGGTACTTAGCAAGACGAAGTCGCGCTTAGTACCGCTACGCACTCAGCGTAGTGCGAACGTTCCTGCGTTGGTTTGTTAAAGTTACACAACTACCAACACCTTTCATTGCATTTCGCAGATACTCACCTATAACGTGGAAAACATTTTCCTCTTTCTCTCAATCATTTCATCAATACGATTAATATATTCATCTACATTCTTTACATTCTCCACACGTTCAATGCGGTTTTCCTTGCGGAATATGAACTTCGAGGAGGAACCTGCACCCATACCAAGAATGTCTAACTTCTCCTCCATAATCAGTATGTTGTACACACATTCCTTACCCTTAGCCGCATAACCGATATTCTCAAGCTTACCCGGAATATTCTTCTGGCGATACAAGTAATATGGATAGAGTCCCAAATCTCTGGCACATTCGTCCACTGCTAATAGCATTTCATTGGTACTTCCTTTAATCAGACTCTGATATCGCTCCATCTCAATGTTCAGATTCGCCGCACGCTTAATTGCCAGACTATGCACCGTCAAGCTATCCGGTGCCATTTGGCGAATCTCTGAGAGGGTATGACGCACATTTTCAATATCCTCCCCCGGAAGCCCCACAATCATGTCCATATTGATATTGTCAAAACCAGCATTTCTAGCCAGCTCAAATGCCTCTTTCGTCTGCTCCACACTGTGCGCACGACCGATTAAATGCAAGGTCTCATCGGACATAGTCTGTGGATTGATACTAATTCGCTCTACTCCAAGCTCCTTCAATACCTGTAGCTTGTTCATGGTAATACTATCCGGTCTTCCACATTCCACACAAAATTCTCTGACATACTGCATATCAAAAGTATTCTTAAGCTTGCTGACCAAAGCTTCTAGCTGCTCTGCCGACAGAGCACTCGGTGTACCACCACCAATATAAACCGCTACCAGACGCTTACATTTATAGGCATCTGCTCCTGCCACAAATTCCATTTCCTTATATAACGCCTGTAGATAATCCTCTACCTTATCCGCATACTGTGCAATTGGATAGGAAGTAAAGGAACAATACAAGCATCTGCTCGGACAAAACGGAATTCCGATATAGATACAATATTCTTCCTCATAGGAGAAATCCTTGAATAACTCCTGCTCTTTCTTTGCCACTTCAATACATATATCTGCTTTTTGAGGAATCGTCAAGTAGGTGTCAGTATACAAAAGTCGAATTTCTTCTTCCCTTTTACCATTTTCTATCCACTCTGTCGCCACCTTAGTTGGACGCACCCCTGTCATACTTCCCCAGGGAAGCTCTTTACCAGTATATTCTGACAGCATACGATAAAGTGCTGCCTTTAATGGATTTCTTGCTACTTTTTTATTTAGATAGTCTACCACAACTGTTTTTGTCTGATGATAACCATCCTCATCCTCTAAGGTATAAGTTACATAGCCACCATTTGTAACCTGCGTCTCTACGTCTGAATCAGCAGTGTACTCTACCGTTAAAGAAATTCTAGTATCCTCCTTGGTAAGCACTACCTTTTCATTATCAAAAAATGCCTGTAACATAGCACGTATATCATTGTTATATATTTCTGCATTTTGCTCAAGATAAATCATTCGCTTTTCCTTCTTCTAGGTCATTGTGATTGTTCAACACTAAGCCTAAAATGAAACCTTCCATCTGTTTGTATAAATCTTATGGACATTGAACATTTAGAAGTACGGATTATTCTCTTTCTCCCATCCGATTGTAGTACTTCCCATATGCCCAGGGAATACTTTCGTCTCATTCGGCAAGGTAAATAGTTTTTCACGAACAGAACGCTCTAACACACTCCCACTGCCAGTAGGGAAATCGGTTCTTCCCACGCTCTCGCAAAACAAGGTATCTCCCGCAATGACTGACTGCAATTCCTTACAATAAAAGCACATTCCACCTGCCGTATGACCCGGGGTAAGGATGCACTCTAAAGTCGTTCCGATTATATCCACCTTCTGACCATCCCTTAGCAATTCATCTGCCTCTAACGTCATCGGTCTGCCAAACATTGCAGATAGATTCGCCCCAACTTTCGTCAAAATCTGGTCATTTTCTTCCTTTGACGCATAGATTGGTACGTTGTACGTATCCTTTAATTCCTTTGCCGCTCCAATATGGTCAAAATGACCATGTGTCAAAAAAATTGCCTTCAACTGAAAGGAAGGATCGTTAAAAATCTCTTTGAGCACAGGTGCCTCATCTGCCGGATCAAACACTATACACTCATTCGTGTCATGATTTACTAATATATAACAGTTGGTTCCAAGATCACCCAACGTCTTCTGAAAAATCTCTAAATCTGCCATTTTTTCTCCTCTTAACCATATTTATTCTTAGGCAATTGCGAAACTAACAAAAACTTATACTGAGTTATGCAATTTGAACAATTACCAATATGCAGGTGCTGTGAGGCCGTCGGTACTTAGGTGCCGTACTTTGGCACCTTATGTACCGTTACGAGCCGAGCGCAGCGAGCGTGCCTGCGTTGGTTTGTTCAAAGTGTATAACTCTCATATATAATGTTATAATTTTGCAATTCCCTAATATTTTATCATTATCCAATACTTCTCTCTACATCGATTACTCCTGGTATCTGACGTAGCTTATTGATGACACGATTCAACTGCTCTACCGTTCTAATATCAAAAACCACTGTAAATGTTGCCTTATCATTCTTATTGGTCGAACGTGTATTAATCGCCGATACATTGATATTCTCTTCTGTGAAAATCTTAGAAACGTCAAACAACATTCCCGTTCTATTGGCACAGAAAATGCGAAGCTCTGTGGAGTAGCTTGCCAATGGATTGTCTGCTGCTCCTGCCTGCCAATCTGCCTCAATCAAGCGCTGGCGATCTACGTCGCCCATTCCAACAATATTCACACAATCGGTACGATGAATCGAGATTCCTCTACCTCTTGTCACAAAACCGATAATCTCATCTCCCGGCACTGGTGAACAACATCTTGAAAAATGAACTGCCACATCATCAATGCCCTTTACCGTAATTCCACCTTTGGAATTGCTATTGCGATGAAGCTCTGAACTATGATTCAACTGCTCTAGCAAGTCCTCTTCTGACATCTTAGCCTTTTCTTCTTTGCGTTGAACCTCAATCAGCTTATTCATAACCTGACCCTCTTTTAGAGCGCCATGGCCAATTGCTGCTAGTACAGAATCCCAATCCTTAAAATTATATTTTTCCATTACTACCTTCAAGATTTCTGCCTTGGAATAATCCGAAAAATTATATCCCTTCGACTTACAATATTGTAGTAACAGCTCTTTTCCTCTACTGATATTATCTTCTTTAAATTCCTGCTTAAACCACTGATTAATCTTGTTGCGGGCCTGGGCAGACTTTACAATAGAAAGCCAATCTCTACTTGGACCGTTGGAATTTTGCGAAATTACAATCTCTACTCTATCACCATTTGTCAGGGTATAGGTAACAGGGACCTGTCTTCCATTCACCCTGGCACCCACCATCTTGTTACCTACTGCGCTATGAATGCTGTACGCAAAATCAATCGGAGTAGAGCCAGCAGGAAGATTCTTCACATCACCATTTGGCGTAAAGCAATACACCTGCTCCGTAAACAAGTCAAGGTCCGTCTTAACCGCACTCATGAATTCCTTATTATCCTCGGTGTCCCTTTGCCACTCGAGAATCTGCTTCAACCAGCTAAGCTTCTCTTCCTCTTTATCTCTCGCTGTACCGGTCAGATTCTCCTTGTATTTCCAATGAGCAGCAATACCATATTCCGCTGTCTTATGCATGTCATAGGTACGAATCTGTATCTCAAACGGTTGTCCATTTTTACCAATCAGGGTCGTGTGCAAGGACTGATACATATTTGACTTCGGCATTGCGATATAGTCCTTGAAACGTCCCGGAATCGGCTTATACTCCTCATGAATAATACCAAGTGCCGCATAACAATCCCTCACACTATCCACGATAATGCGAACCGCAAAAATGTCGTATATCTGATCTAACGTCTTGTTCTGATTAATCATTTTCTTATAAATACTAAAGAAATGCTTTACACGTCCATTGATTTCCGCTTTGATACCCGCTTCGTCAATGCACTCCTTTACATCATGCACGATATCTGCAATAAATGTTTCCCTTTCCTCAAGACGCTCGTCAATCTCCGTCTTTAACTCTTTGAATTTCTCTGGCTCAAGATATTGCAATGACAAGTCATCTAACTCCACCTTAATCTTGCTGATACCAAGACGATGTGCAATTGGAGAATAAATGTCCATAGTCTCCCTTGCCTTTTCAATCTGCTTTGCAGGAGACTGATATTGCAATGTTCGCAAATTGTGCAGACGGTCCGCTAACTTAATCAAAATAACACGAATGTCCTTTGCCATAGCAAGAAACATTTTTCGCAGATTCTCAGCCTGAACCTCTAACTTATCCTGAGAAAAATTCAACTGTGTCAACTTAGTAACGCCTTCCACCAACAACAAAATCTCAGGAGAGAACTCCTTTTCAATCTCCTCGTCCGTCATGATGGTATCTTCTATTACATCATGCAAAATTCCTGCAACAATGGTTTCTTTATCAAGCTCTAAATCAGCCAGAATAATTGCAACACAAAGTGGATGCATAATATATGGCTCACCAGATTTACGAAGCTGTCCCGCATGGGCCTTATCTGCAATCGCATATGCTTTTTCAATCATACTAATATCCGTGTTGGGATGATACTCCAACACCTTCTGAATCAAAAGATCATATAACTCCTCTGGCGGGGTAAAATCCTTTGGTGTGCTAAGTTCTTTTTCCTGATTCATAATTCTTGCCATATACTCACCTACTTTTCTACTGTCATTTGTCCTGTTAATATACTATGTCAAATCTTTACAATGTACTTAATCCAATCGTATCACAATACTTCCCTCACCGTTGCCATTGCATAACGTTTAATCTGCATTTGAATGGTTCGGTTTCCATTATATTCGTTTATCGATGGGTAATACACTACATTGAGCACTACATTGTTCAACCAGCCGTGCAAAAGCTTGTCGTATTCTTCTTGTCCAAACCATTCTACTATATTGTTGGCAAACTCTTCAACATCAAAATATATTCCTTCACAAATATATCCATCCTCGCTCTCCAAGGTTAATTTTACCACCTTGTTTTCCTTACCCATTATCTTTGCTGATAAAACATTCAAATCCTTTTGAGCAAATACCGGTTTTTCATTACCCTTTCCAAATGGTGCCAAACCATCAAGCTGTGCAATCAACTCCTCCGTCACATAACTCATTGGCATCGCAACGTCAATGCGCACCTTCGGTATAAATGTGCTTTCGTCCAAGATGCAGTTGTCATTCAGTCTCTGTCTAAATTCCTCCAAATCATCCTCATATAACGAGAAGCCTGCCGCCATAGCATGGCCACCAAATTTCAACAGAATGTCCTTACACCCCTGTAATGCTTCAAACATATGATACTCTGCAATAGAACGACCAGAACCTTTTAGGATTCCTTCCTCTTCGCCGTCTACTAAAACCAATACAGGATGATTATATCGCTCCTTTATTCTACCTGCGATAATTCCTGCCAGACTCTCATGACAATCCGGAATATAGATTACATACACCTTCATTTCGGGTGATTCGTACAAAATCTCTTCTGCTCTCTCCACGCCCTCAAAGGTTAACTGTTTTCTTTCCTCATTTATCTCAAATATCTCCCTCGCCTTTTCCATGGCAGCTTCAATATTATCCTCTAAAAAAAGCTTTAAGGATGCTTCTGCACTTTCCAAACGACCAGAAGCATTAATACAAGGACCAAGCTTAAAGCCTACGTGATACGCATCTATCATACAATCTGCCAACCCAACCGCACTAATTAAAGCTCGCATACCTGTATTATCCGAATGTCGCATACGCTCTAAACCACGAATTGCAAAAATACGATTTTCATCCTGAAGAGTCACCACGTCGCATATCGTAGCCACTGCCACAAATTCAAGATACGCTTTCAGCTCCTCTTTTGGAATGTCACGTTTTATATATAATGCCTCAACAAACTTATAAGCCACACCTGCTCCACAAAGATCATCAAAAGGATAATTACAGGTCTCCTTCTTAGGATTCAATATTGCATCCGCAGGTGGTAAAATATATTGCTTTTTTTCTCCATCCACAATAAATGAAACCTGATGGTGATCTGTCACCACAACCCTCATACCTAACTCTTTCGCCTTTGTCAATGCAGCATTGGCAGCAATTCCGTTATCGCAGGTTACAATTGTGTGAATTCCATCCTCAAATGCTTTCTGGATAATATCTTCGTTGATTCCGTAACCTTCCTTCACACGATGCGGAATCACATAATCCACATCTGCTCCTATTCGACGCAATCCTTTGTATAAGATATAATTTGACATTACTCCATCCACATCATAATCTGAAACAATGCGAAGCTTATGCCCTTCTTCTATATCATGACAAATAATACGAACCGCCTGATTCATATCCTCCATCAAAAACGGATCATACATTTTTTCTAATTCAGGATGCAAAAACATATCGAATTGATTTTCCTTCAAATCTCGATTTACCATTACTCTTGCAACCACTGGGTCGATATGAAATTGTTCCGCAAGCGAATTAAAATCTGCTTTTTTCGTTCGAATCACCCAATTTTGTCCTGCCATATTAATCTCCTATATCCATTGCTTCCGTCATTTATACTCTTTCTCATCTAAGAAATCTATCGTCTCAACGCTCTCCATAATCTAGGAAAGGGACATGGTTGCTCGCCATGTCCCTATGCTTTTCTTTTGCTTACGCTTTCTTCGCTTTCTTTGTTACCTTCTTATTTGCGCTGTCGTCCTTTCCCATTTTGGTCTTAAACATATACCACAATGGTCCTGTGATGCATATAGAAGAATATGCACCGCAAACAACACCTGCCATAAGTGTCAAAGCAAACTCCTTAATAGAGGTTACACCCAAGATATATAAAACAAATACTGTAACAAAGGTTGTAAGCGAAGAGTAAATATTTCTTGTAAGTGTCTGTGAAATAGAAGTATTAACAATAACTTCATAAGAATCACCCTTACTCTTCATCAATACCAGATTTTCACGAATACGGTCAAAGATGATAATAGTCGCGTTAATCGAATAACCTACAATCGTAAGCATACATGCAATAAATGTGTTACCTACTGACAATCTGCCAATTGAGTAAATGGCAAATACAATTAATACATCATGCAACAACGCGATAACCGCAGCCACACCGAACTTCACATCATCAAAACGGATTGCAATGTATATCAACATCAATACAGTAGCAATCAAAACGGACACAATCGCATTTCTCTGCATTTCTGAACTGATTGTACCACTGATATTCTCAATTGCAAATTCATTTACTCCAAAATTATTGCGAAGCTCATTTTCCACATTGTCACGCTGCTCCACTGTAAGTTCCGGAGTTTTAATTACGATTTCATTCGTATCCTTTACGTTTTGCACCTGAATCGTTGACTCTGAAACACCTGCTGCATCTGCAATAACTGGACGAATCTGCTTTTCAGCAGCATCCAAATCATAATACTGATCAAAGTCTACTGTCATGGAAGTACCACCCGTAAACTCCAATGTATAATTCAATGCCGAACCATCCTTGCTCTTAAAGATTGGCAATGCAATGATACCCGCTGCGATAATGATAATAGAAATCGTGCAAGCAACACGGCTAAACTTCACATAGCCTTGAACCTTGTAATCCTTCTTTGAACCATAAAACTTTGGATTCTTTGCACCCAACGTATATACAGCCTTTAACAAATTCTTTGTTACAAACAATGCTGTAAACATTGATAATACAATACCGATTCCAAGTGTTAATGCAAATCCTTTAATCGGACCTGTACCCATCAAATAAAGAACAACTGCCGCAATCAAGGTTGTAATATTACCATCTAAGATAGCGGATAACGCCTTATTGAAACCACTATCAATCGCTGTCTTTACTCCATTACCAGCTCCAATTTCCTCTTTGATACGGGTAAAGATAACTACGTTGGCATCTACCGCCATACCAATTGACAATACGATACCTGCAATACCCGGCAAGGTCAAACTTGCATTGAATCCATTCAAGCACAACAACGTAAGCACCACATAAGCCATCAATGCAAATACAGAAATCACACCTGGTAATAAATATACAACAATCATAATTACTGCAACAATCGCCATACCAATTGCACCCGCTTTCAAGCTTGAGCTAAGTGCATCCTGTCCTAATGTAGCACCTACCACATTAGAACGTAGCTCGGTCAATGTCAAAGGAAGCGCACCGATACGGATTGTCTGGGCAAGCTGTTCCGCTTCCTCTAAATCAGCCATACCGTTAATCATCGCACTACCACCTGTAATTTCCTGCTCTACTGTAGGAGCAGAAACCACTTCACCGTCATAGATAATATAAATAATCTTGTTAATATTGGTCTTCGTTGCTTCTGCAAATTTCTTGGTACCCTCATCATTAAATGCAAGTTGAACAATATGCTCTGTTGTTGTTCCTGAACTATCAATTGCTGCGGACGCAGATTTCACATCTGAACCTGTCAACAACGCTTCATATTCTTCACCAGCAGCAAACTTTGTAAAGTTGTCTTCATCTAAGAATTCCAACGCACCCGGCTTACCAAGCTCTTCTAAAATCTGGTTTGCATCTGTCACACCAGGAATTTCAATACTGATACGATTGCTTCCTTCCTGATACACACTACCATCTGTAGAATATCCATCTACACGCATCTGCAAACGCTCAATGGTATCATCAATCTCCTGCTGTGTCGGATTGTCCTCTACTACCTCATAAGTGATACTTACACCACCTGCAAGGTCAAGACCTAATACAATATTCTTTGCTGCACCGATATTGTGCTTTCCAAGACCCACCACTGCGGTATAGGTACCGAGTGCCAAAGCCAAGATAAACACTAAAATTATCAGTACACTGTTTCTCTTTGCCTTCTTCATTTTTCTTTTCTCTCCTTCTTCTAAGACAATGCAGCCTTTATCATAATTGCACATTCTACCCGTTTACGCTCTAGCTCACATCCCACATCATAAGCATCTAAAAGATTGCCATGGAAATTATAGGAGTTCGCAGCACATCCACCACTACAGTAGAAGCGTGCAAAGCAATCCTTACATTTATCCTTTGCATATACATTACAAAGCTTAAATTCATCCACCAGCTCTGTCTTCTCAATTCCAGTATCTACGTTGCCTAGCTTAAATTCATCCATTCCAACAAATTGATGACATGGATATAAGTCACCCCAAGGTGTCACTGCCAGATACTCTGTTCCAGAGCCACATCCGGAAAGTCTCTTATAGAGACATGGACCGCCTGTTAAATCTATCATAAAGTGGAAAAAGTTAAATCCTTTTCCAGCTTTTTCTCTCTCAATCATGGCTTGTGCCAATAAATCATATTCCTCAAACAGCTTCGGTAAATCTTCTTCCTTGATGGCATAAGGCTGTTCATCCGGTGCCACAACAGGCTCCATAGAAATCTGCTTGAATCCCAAGTCTGCCAAATGCAGCACATCCTTCGAAAAATCCAGATTGTGATGAGTAAATGTTCCTCTCACATAATAATCTGTCTGATTACGAAGCTTTGCCATTGTCTTAAACTTGTCAATAATCAAATCATAGCTTCCCTTGCCATTTCTGGTTGGTCTCATAAAATCATGTACTTCCTTACGCCCATCCACACTTAAGACAACATTCGCCATTTCCTTATTGGCAAATTCCATAACATCCTCATTCATCAGCATACCATTGGTTGTAAGAGTAAATCGGAACTTCTTGTTATGTTCCTTTTCCTGACTTCTACCATAGGCAACCAAATCCTTTACCACCTGGAAATTCATCAACGGCTCTCCACCAAAGAAATCCACCTCCAGATTCACACGGTTACCAGAATTGGCAATCAGAAAATCAAGTGCTTTCTTACCTACCTCATAGCTCATAAGAGAACGGTCACCATGATATTCTCCCTCTTCTGCGAAGCAATACTTACAAGCAAGATTACAGTCATGGGCAATATGCAGGCAAAGTGCCTTAACAACCGTCTTTCTCTTTTTGAAATCTATAATCGCATCCTTATAAACATCCTCTGTGAAAAGCTGTCCAGCCTCCTTCAAAATCTCTATCTCATCACAAGCTTCAAAGATATCCTCTTTTGAGTATTGCGAAAGCTTTTTTGCTATCTCTTCCCGATTCAGTTTTTCATACAGGGCAATCACATCATATACCAAATCATCTACCACATGAACCGAGCCACTGCAGACATCCAATACAATGTTATACCCATTATTCTTATATTGATGTATCACGTTAACTCCTTCTAAGTTGCGACAAAATCGAGCAAAACATCACAATTATCTGACATTTTACACGGTATTAAAAACGCAACGAAAGAGGACAGCTATAAAAGCAGTCCTCTTTATTCTTTTCTTTCCTAAAAAATGTAATTATTTGTTCTCACAAGTCTGGTTTCCAACTGTACAAGAAGTCTTGCAAGCTGACTGGCAAGAAGTCTGGCACTCGCCACATCCACCTTTTTCCATTGTGTTCTTCAAAGTCTTGTCTGTCAATGTCTTAATATGTTTCATTTTCCTTACCTCACATTCGTATAGTATTGTTTGCTTGCAGTCACTCAACACTTAAATCCTCTATTCTCCATAGATTTCTGAGTAATTGCAATAATTAGACATAGTATAACATAAGCTTTTTCCAAGGTCAACGATTAACTCAACTAAGCATTCCTCCCAGCAATCCACCACCAATACACAACGCCGCCGTTGTCAAATTAGCAGTACTGGCAACCTGAAACACCTGCCCCAAAGCAATCGAAACAATAGATATAATCAGTATATATAGTAATCCAAGCAAAAATCCCCAGAAAAACTTTCTCTCCTTCACCCTTTTTCCCACAATAAATGCTCCAAGAAATGTAACAACTACATAGATTGCAATAATGCTAACGTCTGTCACCGATTCCGTCAACCCAAACTGAAACACCAAAAATGCCAGAACTGCAAGCAACACTCCTGTAACTGCATAGGAAAAAATCAAGCCCCTTACAACTATACCAAACTTTGATCCGATACTCATATATCACACTCCCCTTTCCTTCGTTAGTCCAATATATGAGAACAGCTACACATTTATTCCTTACTTAATAAATCAATCACATCAAAAAGTGAATCATAAATCTGCCTTGTCAACGGACGTATCTCCTCCGTTGGCTCAATCAAATCCACCACCATAATGGTATAAAGTCCCGCTGCCGATGAGGATTTCACACCGTTGATTGAATCCTCGATTCCGATTGCTTCCTCCGGCAAAACGCCTAAATCTTCACACGCTTTGAGATATATATCTGGCGCAGGCTTTCCATTTTCCACAACACCACCATAGACAATGTTGTCAAAATAATCAATTATTCCAGCATTTGTCAAATTCCGCTGTGCCCTCTCTTGCTGTGTCGAAGTCGCAAGACCAATTTTATAGTTGTGTTCTTTCAGATAAGTAAATAACTCTATTACGCCCGGCTTTAACTCTACTCCATTTTCTAAAATGTCCTTATCCATTCGGTCCATGGTCTTTCCACGAAATGTAGTATAATCAAAATCCTCACCAAATCTAGATTTCATAAGCTTCTCATTGCGTTCCTTCGTAGAACCCGCAATCAAATTACAAAGCTCCTTCATCGTATCCTCTGGTATACCATATTCTGCCCCTGTAATCATCCAATGCTTTCGATATAGCTTTTCCGAATCAAAGATCACACCATCCATATCAAACACAACTGCTTTTATCATCTTTTTTGCCATTCCTTTCTTCGTCTGCAAATCCCTACACATATTCCCACAAGTGCTATGAGCCCAATCACTCCTATTACCCTAGACATTGAGGTTGGAGCATCCGCATACACAAATCTCAGCTCTCTTGTAGCTGTATTGCCCGCCCTGTCTTCGCAATCCACCTCGATTTTATACGCACCATATTCTTTGAATGGGAAAGACATCGTTTGCACATCATATTCTCTGTCATTTACCCGGACCCCTGTTATCCTATCCTCCACATTTTCCAGCTTCCATGTAACCTCGCCTCGCTCCGTTACCACCTTCGATGTACCTATACCCTGAAAGATAACTCTTGGCGGTGTCTGATCAATTACAAACTCCACACTTTGATAATTCTTATGTCCTAGTTCATCCTCCGCCTCCACATACAGATTATATTTCCCTTCTGTTTCAATTCGATCCGTTCCATTATATTCTACACCATTTAAGAATATATGATAAGACAGAACTGTCAAATCTCTAAAAATATCTGTCGAAGAATCCGTCATCTGAAAATATTGATAATATTCTCCATCATATTGGGAAATGCCATAAATTTCTGGTTTTTCTTGGTCAATCGTAAAATGAACGCTCTTTGTTTGCCGGTTACCCGCTCCATCCTCAGCAATAATTTGCAACTCGTAAATCCCATCCTCCTCAAAGGTTTTTTGAATTTCACTAATTTTTCCTGTATTCCTCCAAAACGGTGTAACGATTGCTTCTGCCTTTCCATCTATGTCTCTTCGATTTCCTTTAATAATCACCGTATTATCTTTATAATAGGACTCCTCAACCACCAACTGCAAAGCTACCTCCTGAGACCACATTTGATAATTCTTTGTCCCTATAATACGAATTTCCGGTGCCGTACAATCCACAATAAAGGTTACTATTTTTTCTTGTGCTATATTCCCCGCTTTATCCCTAGCCATAACCCGAACCGTATAACTTCCATCTTTTTCGAACACTCTACTTTCCGTAACGCGCTTTTTATTCATGGAAAATTCATCCATTGACTCCTTCCTTGTTATTCCATCTAGTGTTCTTTCCACATCCACCTCAACTGTACAGGTTTGATAAAAGGACTCTTCACATGTGACATTCAACACGGCTTTGGAATTCAGTACCTTCCCTTCCGATATTCCATCTAAGCAAACCTTAGGAGCAGTCTTATCAATCACAAAAGAAAGCGTGTTAGATTTCTTTTGATTACCCGCTGCGTCGGTAGTAACTGCATAGATTTCATAAAGCCCCTCCTTAGACACATCAAAGGTATGCTCATCCTCATACCCGCTCGCAGAAAATGCATCTACTGATATTATCTCTGTTTCTTCATCAAGTTTACAAGTTATAAAATATTCGGTATCGGTTCCTTTATAGGATACATCCTGTACCTGCGTCACAATCCTCTGGGATTGATTATAGTGTGTCCCATTACTAACACCAGAAAGACTAACCTCAGGAGCGGTCTTGTCAATATACACATGGCGTTTCACGCTATTCTTTGTTCCGGCATTATTTACAGCCTCTACAGTCACTGTGCAGCCAGTTATCTTTTCTGCTTCCTTCGACACAACAACATCATAGGAATATGTATGCGTTATTTCATCAAACGTTTTTTTATGGACAATTTTTCCCGCCACCTTGTACACAACTTCCTTCAATCCTATATTTTCGTCGGCAATGGTGGTCTGAAAAGTCACATTCTGATTTGTCCATTTTGTGTAATCTTGTGCACTTTCAATAAATATTTCCGGCTTGTCTGCATTTATAACAATTTTTTTCGTCTCCTGCTTATTTTGATTACCCACACAATCACTTGCATAAATGGTCAGTGTATCCTTTATTGCTGCACTCCCTAAATCTTCTGGCACCTGCACATAATACATATTATCCACGCCCTTGTGTGCTGCAAATACTGCTCCTTCCGCTGTTGCATTTCCCTGTAATTGAATATATACCTCTTCATCCTTGACTCCAGTCACCTGATCCCACACCTGAAATTCTATTCGCACAGACTGGTTACTAATAACTTGATTGTATTGTTCCACCACACTACCATTGGCATCGGAATAAGTAATATTAGATATAATCGGTGCCGTTTTGTCAATATAGAAAGAAACATATTGAGCCACACCTTCATTTCCCGCTTGATCTGTTCCACGGAATGTAAGCTGATAAATCCCTTCCTCCTGAAAACGAAGTTTTCTTTCCATCCAGCTAACTTCATTTTCCTCCTGTAATTTCCATCCCTCTTCAACATCATACGCTGTTTTTTCTTCACCCTGAATCAAAAATCGTTCCAATTCACCATCTAAATCACTCCTCACAACTATAAGTTCGTAAGCAGGGCTATTATGATTATCCTCTTTAACAGTAAGACATATCTCTACGTCATCCTCTGACATATATCCACTCGACATACCCTGAATTTCTAAAATCGGAGCAACCATATCCACTGCATCTCCGCTACTTTCTTCCGCATCTCCGCTACTTTCTTCCGCATCTCCACTGCTTTCTTCCGCATCTCCGCTACTTTCTTCCGCATCTCCGCTGCTTTCCTCTGCATTTCCACTGCCAACCGAGAGTGTGCCTATACCTTTTTCGCCTTCTGCCCACACTGCCCCTCCATCTACTTCTCCAAAAATTATATGTATCAAAAGTACCGCAACCACAACACTCGACAACCACTTTTTTGTTTTTCTTTTCTCCATACTTTTTCCTCCTGTAACATAACCGGCAGTTACAAAATCACTATAAACCCATAGTATGCAACTTGAACCATTACTCAAAAAACATCCATTTGCTCCTTTGTATGTACCATTACAACATCCTCTTCCATTATAAAAAAGCCCTGTTCCCTATCTGATTTTTCATTCTTCTTCATCTTTTGCAGGCACACTACATCACATAACAATGACGCCACATTATTTCTTTTATAAATCACAACACCTACTCCACCAAAAAATAATGTAAAAACAAGACCTATATAAAACATCATTTGAAACACAACCTACTCTCCCATCGCATCAAATAGTGGCTTCAGTTTTTGTGTTAACTGCTTCCACCTATAGTCCTTTTCTATACCACTTACACAACTGCCTTTTTCATATACTGCATATAATTCCTCATAATTCCATCGCTCTATATTTGCATCCACTTCTTCTTCCTTTCTACAAAGTAGCGATAAATGTTCAATATACACCAACATACTTTCCTCACCGTATTCCAGTTCAGCGGCCTCATATAATTCAATAGCCTTTTTGTAATCCCCCAATTTTTCATAAAAATTCGCCTTTTGACATAGCTTTGCTTCCCGCAAAGCAGAATCCTCCACATTCATTACCGTTTTGCTACCATCCGCCGAAATCATAGTTAGTATCAAATCACAAGCTTCTATTCCCTTTTTATAATATTCCGTTGCAAGTTCAGAGTCACTTTGTTGCAAGGAATCCCCTAAATGCTGATATCCTATAGAAAGATTCTGATAAAACAACACATAATACTCCGCTTTAATACTGTCATCCTCATACTTCTCTAAATACTGCAATCCCTTATTTGCAACGCGCACCATACTTTCCGCCGCATTTTCAATATTGTCTAAACTTCTTGCATATACCACACACAACAAACGATAATTCAGCAATTTATTTTCTCCAATTGTCATCTCATCATTTATCTTCTCAAAAGCATAAATATCCTCAGCAAGTGTTTCATAATCAACCTTAAACTCTCCCATTGCCAATGCAATTGAACCATAATATTGTGCTTCCGGATAATCCTTCTCATCCAACATATTAAAATAGTATGCACTGGTGCGATAATCCTTAAGCACATCAAAATAATTCATCGCAACGCGAAACAATAGCTCCTGATTTTTATGTATTCCCTGATTCTTTTGTTCAATATAATACGTGACTTGATTCAAACCCTCTTTCGCATCTCCTATATAATTGATATACAAATCCATCAGCTCTATATATGCCGTTTCCCGTTTCCCGTCTATCTCCGTAATAGCATCTACGTAAATATTAGCTGCAGTCTCATACTCTCCTTGCACTGTACACAAAAAACCTTCCCGTATTAAATTTTCATAATCCTTACGTTGTTCTCTCTTGTCACCAAACCATCCTACTAAAGTCATCACAAAGGATTCAATCATCAGTACAACCACAATTAGAAAACTCTTCATTTTTTGAAAGCTTACCCTTCGAAATGCATCCTCCAATTTTTTGTAGTTTTCCAAATCATACATTAATTCTTTACAATCTTGGTAACGCTCCTCAGGATTGGGCATCGTACATCGTTGTATTATTCTCTCCAAACCACTTGAAAGCACTGGATTGTGGTGTCGAATTGGCAACATCGCATATGGGGGAGCACAGGGACTTTTCCCTGTGACCATATAGTACAAGGTTGCGCCCAAGCTATATATGTCCGTTCTCGCATCTGTCCGATAGATTCCCCTCCCTTGTGTATCTCCAAACTGCTCTGGTGCAGCATATCCTTTTGTGCCCAACGCAATCGTATCCGCCAAGTCATCTGCATCCCATTCCTTTGCCGTCCCAAAATCAATCAGCTTCACCCTTCCATCTGGTTTCAACATTATGTTAGAGGGCTTCATATCTCTATATATGATAGGTGGTTTCATAGAGTGCAGGTAATCCAACGCACCACAAAGTTCCTTTGCCCATTGAATTACCTTCTCCTGCTTTTGTGCTCCTTCCTGTTTTATTACATCATGGATGGTTCGTCCCTCTATGTAATCCATGACCACAAAAATAGTATTATTTTGCGTTAGCACATCTACGATTCTAGGCAAAACAGGATGGTCTACAAGCTTCAAAACATTCGCTTCCCGTTGTAAGCTTTTCAATAAAATCTCTTTATCCTGCTGCCCACAATCCCTAATCTCCTTTATTGCCCATTTCTTGTCCAACCGATTATCTATCGCCATATACACTGTCGACATACCGCCCACACCAATCTGTTTTTGAATAATATATTTTCCATCTAAGACCAATCCTTCTGTAGCCATTGTTCACCCCATTTCATACACAAACAATTCCAAGCACTGTCACGTTATCGGTCTCTCCGCGTTGCATAGCAAGCTCCGACACTTTCTTACAGGCAGACGCCACCTGTGCCTTATTTTTAAGTTTTTTAGGTCGAAAATATTGCAATAGCTCCTGTTTGGATACGTAATGAACCAAGCCATCTGTGCAAAGTATAAATGTCTCTTTTCCCTTTAAAACTCCACATTCGAATTGCGGCTCAAGCCTTTCCGTCCCCCCCATACACTGCAACAAAACATTTCTCCTCGGATCATTCTCCATCTCTCTTTCCGAAAGCATACCCATTCGCATTTCCCACTCAACCAACGTATGATCTTGCGTAAGCTGGTGTATATTACGTCCAATTCTATATATTCTGCTGTCTCCTATATGACATATATAATAGTTCCTTTGAAACATAAGCAGTGCTGTTAATGTTGTTCCGAGCTTTATCCCTTTTTCTTCTGCAAACCTTCTCATAGCATGATTCATATAACGTATTAATTCATTCCATTCTACCCTTACAAACTCTTCTGTCACTTGCTCTTTCATCATACAAGCAGCGAATCTTTCCGTGAACCAATTATTAAACATCCTAACTGCTTCTTTACTTGCCAGTTCTCCCGACACCAAACCACCCATTCCATCACATATCATTGCAAATACCACTCTTCCTTTATTCGAGTTCGCAACCTTTAATAGAAAAGAATCTTGATTTACCTGCTTCACTCTTCCACTGTCTGTGTAATATGATGTTATAATATCCATCCTACTCTCCTTACTTAACGCATTCTTCCATAACAGTTTTGATGAATCGGACAATTCAAACAATATTTTTCACAAAACAAAAAGGGTCCCTTTCAAGGGACCCTACATTCATCTCTATTCGTTTGCTATATACAGAACCGGCTCTACAAATAAATGGATTTAATTTAACTTGAATACAAACTCCTCATCACCCAAAACAATCTTACAATCATTCGTGAGCAACTCATTCTCGCCATCCTCTATAATTTTTCCATTTACAAATGTATGGTTTGTTGATTTGTTATCTTTCACGTAATAATTTTCATCCTTACATACAATAATTGCATGTATACGGCTTATTGCATTATTACCTTTAATGGTATAGTCTACACCCATACTTGCTTTACCAACTTTAAAATTCTGCTTTGTAATCATAATTCGCTCTTCCGTATTCACGCGAATCAAATACGGATTTGCCTTAGGAACATCTGTTGTCTTCACTGTAGATTTCACATTCTCTGTAGCGACCGCCACTTCTTCTGTTACCTCAGTAGCCTCCTCCTGATTACTCATAACAATGCTTGCACGGTTTACCTTGATGTTTTTCTTAATCTTCAAACCGGTTTCCTCGTGCTTCACTGCATTTTCTTCCATCTCTTTCATTGCTAAAAACTCGTCAAAATCATCCTCAATCACAACACCTGTAACAGATGTATCCTTTGTCTTAAAGGTTGGTTTTTTAGGAGCTTTCTTTGGCTCTTCCTCTACCTCAGCTTCTTCTTCGGCAACCTCTTCCTCTG
>CAYTOQ010000034.1:0-22280 GCA_964439445.1 uncultured Clostridium sp.
AAATTACCGCTATCTACGATACAACCGCCAACGCCCACTGCGTGACCGTCCATGTATTTGGTGGTAGAGTGTATTACGATATCTGCGCCCCACTCAAATGGTCTACAGTTTATAGGTGTTGCAAATGTGTTATCTACGATTAAAGGCACACCATGATCATGTGCAAGCTTTGAGAATTTCTCAAAGTCAAAGATTGACACAGTTGGGTTTGTAATCGTCTCACCGAACACTGCCTTTGTATTCGGTCTAAAATATTTTTCCAATTCCTCTGCTGGAAGCGTCTGGTCTACAAATGTACATTCGATTCCCATTTTCTTCATGGTAACACCGAAGAGGTTATAGGTTCCTCCATAGATAGAAGAGGATGCGATAAAATGGTCTCCCGCTTCACAGATGTTGAAAATGGCATAGAAGTTAGCAGCTTGTCCAGAGGAAGTAAGCATTGCAGCTACGCCGCCCTCTAATGCACAAATCTTTGCCGCAACCGCATCGTTGGTTGGGTTCTGCAAACGTGTGTAGAAGTAGCCTTCTCTCTCTAAGTCAAACAACTGACCCATGGTATCACTTGTATCATACTTAAATGTAGTACTCTGATAAATTGGGAGCTGTCTTGGTTCTCCTTCTGATGGTTTCCATCCTTCGTGGATACATTTTGTTCCAGGATTACTTGTCATATTCATATACCTCGCTTTTTTGATGTTGTTAGTATATACTGAAAATTGTGGATTGCACAATAGAAAAAAACAGTATCCAGTCATAGAGAAAAACTATGGCAGATAATTTAAAACTTGATATTCTATTCATAGGAGAATATAATGAAAAGTAAATTATTTACAAATGAAGATTTTTTAGAACGATTGTTAAGGTACACGAAAGTGTGGTGAAAAGATGCCAAAGCTAAAAAGCGTATTAAATTATATTTTACATATTCGTGAAAAAGGTAAGGTTGTTAATAAAAGTGGGTTATATATTGCTTTTTCACTCATCAGTATATATGCATTGATAATGAGCGTGGTGTGCTTTGTTAAGTCAGATATAATGATGGGTGTTGTGAATGCCATTATCACGTTAACTATGGTAATAACCATGCTATTATTTGCGAGAATCAAATCAGAGAAAATGCTCTCTTGGTTTGTGGTATCAGCTATATATGTGTTAATGATGTTTTTTATGTATGAAGGTGGCGTTGGTGGTGTCAGTATTATGTGGCTATTGTTTGTACCAGTAGGTGGAATGGCACTTATCAACCTGTATTATGGAGGAATTCTGAGCTTCTTTATTGGAATATCGATTCCGCTTTATATGTTGACCCCATTACATTATCTTGGATATCAATATTCAGAGGATTATAGAATCCGTTTTCCGATTATCTATTGGGCATTTTTACTTATGTCTTTGGTTATTTTTGTTCGAGTTGACCGATTTGAGGAAGAACAAAAGGAACTGATTAAGAAAGCGGATGATGCCAATCGTTCCAAGAGTGAATTTCTTGCGAATATGTCCCATGAAATCCGCACTCCGATGAATGCAGTTCTGGGCTTATGCGAACTTAATCTGAATGAGGAACTATCAGATATTGTGCGGGAAAATAGTGAGAATATATATCGTTCAGGCAAAAGCTTAATGAATATTATTAATGATTTGCTAGACTTTTCCAAGGTTGAGTCGGGAAAAATGGAGCTTTCGTGCAACGAATACAAACTGTCTGATGTGTTAAGTGATGTTATATATATGACGGTTGCTCGAATGGGTAACAAAAATCTTGAGTTTGTTGTGGACTGTGATCCGGATATTCCGAATTTGCTTTACGGTGATGAAGCTAGAATAAAACAGGTTATCATCAATCTTTTGACCAATGCGTTGAAATATACCCAGGAGGGTGGCTTTGTATTAGCACTTACCTGCAGAAAAGAAACCTATGGTATCAATTTGGCGATTTCAGTGAAGGACAGTGGTATTGGTATTCAAAATGACCATATTGGTAAAATTTTTGATGCCTATGGAAGAGTAGATGCAAAGAAGAACCGGACGGTTGAGGGAACAGGATTAGGATTGCCGATTACAAAGCGACTGGTTATGCTTATGAATGGTGTCATTCGAGTCAGGAGCGAATATGGAAAGGGTACAGAGTTTAAGATTATAATTCCTCAGAAGGTTGTGGATGAAACACCGATTGTTACATTGAACAGTGATAAAAAGATTAATATTTTATATTATCATGTGGAAGAAGTGCTAGATTTCATTGGAAAATCGTATTACCATTCCTTCAAATCTGTAATAAGAAAGTTGAATGCGTCAGGTCAGGTATGTCAGAATATAGAGGAGTTTAAAAACTATATTTCCGCTGGTACATATACGCATATTATTATTGGAAAAGACGAATATTTGTCAGATAAGGATTATTTTAATACGCTTGCCAAGTCCTATTATCTTGCAGTGGTGCAAGAAAGAATTGCTCGCGTTTCTGTGGGGGACAAGGTACAGTGTATTTATAAGCCGTTCTATACTAGAAACTTTAGCGATTTTATCAATCAGTATTCCCGTTCTTCTGACAAAAGAAAGGTTCAGAATACATTTACTGCACCAAAGGCACGTGTTCTTGTTGTGGATGATAATTTGTTGAATTTGAAGGTTGCAGTAGGACATATGAAATTATATCAGATACAGGTGGATACCGCGATGAGTGGTATGGAAGCAGTCGATATGGTGCAACACAATAAGTACGATCTTGTCTTTATGGATCATATGATGCCGGAAATGGATGGAATTGAAACGCATCGCAATATACGGTTAATGGAAAGGGATTATGTAGGAAATATGCCAATTGTTGCGCTGACGGCAAATGTGGCAGAGGATGCAAAAGAGTTGTTTGTGGAAGAAGGATTTCAGGACTTTATGTCTAAGCCAATACAATCTGGTAGCTTGAAGGATATGCTATTAAAGTGGTTGCCTGAGGAATTGATTGTCAATAAAGAGGGGTAGGATGAATGAACGAGAATATAATCATATCAGCGGATTGTATATGTGATTTGCCAGAAAGCTTAGTAGAAGAATATTCAATTCAGATGCTTCCGTTTTATATTGAAATGAAGGATGTACGTTTTCAGGATTATACAGAGGTTAATTTTGCATCGGTCTATGACTATTTGAAGGAAGATGATGTGAAAATTTCCAGTGTGCCTACATCGGTAGAGGATTACAGAACGCATTTTTTAAAGCTGACGGAAGATGAGAATAAAACGATTATTCACATTTGTGTTTCCCGGAAGATAAGTACGTCTTATGAAAATGCAGTTGCAGCCGCCAAGGAGATGAAACGTGTATTTGTAGTGGATTCTGGTTCGGTTTCTCACGGAATCGGGCTGGTTGTGCTAAAGGCAGCGGAATTAGTGAGAGCGAACACAGAGGTTGATGCGATTTTGAGTGAGCTTCAAAAAGCCAAGAAGAAGATAAGTTGTAGCTGTGTCTTGAAAACCACCCAGTATATAGCGAATAACAAAAGGGTCAATCAGACAATTTCCAATTTGCTAGATATTTTTCATATTAAGCCAATCATAAAGCTTAAAAATGGTGAAATGAAGGTTCGAGGTGTTTGTTTAGGAACAAGCGAGTATTATGCCAAGAAATATATAAGACAGATGCTTCGGAATAAAGATGCGATTTGTACGGATGTGCTTTTTATTACTGTTTTAAGTGATTCGGAAGAATTGAGAGAGCTTGTATATCGTGAGGCTACAAAGAAAATAGAATGGAAACATGTATATGTGCAAGACGTATCTGCAACGAATCTTTGTAATGTAGGATTAGGAAGTGTTGGACTTATGTTTTATATGAAATAGAAGCGTTAGTATCGCTACAGTGATGCTACATCAAGGGCTATGGAAACATAGCCCTTTTGCTGTTTTATGGCAAAAAGAAAGTTTAAAAATTTCAATTAAAAATTAATATTTCTTTAATAGACATATTGTATTATAATGACAAAAAAACAAATGTTGGAGGAACACTATGACACTTACCCAGCTTAGATATGTAATTACAGTAGCCAATTCAGGCTCCATGAGTGAAGCGGCGAGAAGTCTGTTTATCGCGCAGCCAAGTCTATCAGCATCCATTAAGGAGTTGGAAACAGAGATTGGAATGGAGCTGTTTCGTAGAACCAACCGCGGAATTTCGCTGACACCGGAAGGAGAGGAATTCATCGGCTATGCAAGACAGGTTGTGGAACAGTATGAATTGATGGAATCAAAGTACATAGACCAAACGACGATTAAGAAGAAGTTCAGTGTTTCCATGCAGCATTATACCTTTGCTGTGAATGCGTTTATGGAGATGGTGAAGCAGTTTGGTATGGATGAGTACGAGTTTGCGGTGAGGGAATCCAGAACCTATGATGTGATTGAGGATGTCAGTAGCTTCAAAAGTGAAATTGGAATTCTTTATGTGAATGATTTTAATCGTAAGGTGCTAGAAAAGATGTTTAAGGAGCGCAATTTGGAGTTTCATGAGATACTGAACTGTCACATTTATGTATATCTTTCAAAGAATCACCCATTGGCAAAGCAGAAAATTATTACATTGAAAGAATTAGAGAATTATCCGTGTTTGGCTTTTGATCAAGGGAACAACAATTCCTTCTATTTTGCAGAAGAGGTGCTGAGTACATATGAATACAAACAGTTGATTAAAGCCAATGACCGTGCAACTATGCTTAATATGATGGTGGGGTTAAATGGTTATACTTTGTGTTCTGGTATCATTTGTGAGGACTTAAATGGTGACGAGTACTGTGCGGTTAAGCTGGACTCAGATGAAATTATGACCATCGGCTATATTGCGCGTAAGGGAGTTGCAATTAGTCCGTTGGGGCAGAAGTATCTGGAAGAAATTGCGAAGTATAAGGATAATGTTTTGGGCTAGCATAAGAGGGATAGCATAGCAAAAAACAAGTAGTACAAACTTAGATGAATTGATTGAATTCAAGGATTCCGTATGATAAAATGGCGACAGAGAGTGTATTGTCGGTTATTTCTGAAATGCATTTTCAAGAATATAAGATGGAGTATGGAGGTATTAATTATGACTTATGAGCAGATTTTTGAGAAGTTTAAAGATATGTTTAAGAATACAGATGTGAGTCATGTGAAAGAACATTTAGCTTATCAGTTTAACATTACTGGAGAGGGTGCTGGCGCATTCTATGCAGAGGTAAAGGACGGTAAGTTATCCATTGAGCCATATGAGTATCATGACAGAGACGCGGCGTTTACTTGTTCTGCAGATAATCTGTTCAAGATTGTCAAAGGTGAGTTGGACCCGGTGGCAGCATTTACATTTGGAAAGCTCAAAGTGGATGGTAACATTGATAAGGCGTTGAAAATTAAAGAGTTACTATAGGATTTCATAATACGTGAAGGATGTAACGTATTCGTGATGCGAATTATGGGATAGAGTTGAAGAAGCAAGATTTTAACAAAAATCTTGCTTCTTTTGCGTTAATAGAAGGTTGGTTTATGGAGCCTCCTACACGATTCGACAAAATATGTGCTTCGTATATGAGAAGATGTGTAGTATAAAATGGGTCTATCATTTCGGTAAACGCTATCTGTAGACTTGGTAATGTGAGGAGTTAATATATGGAGAAGAAATCAGGTCACACAAGAGGAAGTTGGCTTATCAATATCTTGAAGGGGTTGTGGGTTGGTTCTACTATGACGGTTCCCGGTGTGTCTGGTGGTACTATGGCAGTTGTAGTTGGAATTTATGAGGACTTGATATATGCAATTAATGGATTAAAGAAAGAACCAAAAGAGCATATCATTTTCCTGTTACAATTTGTTTTTGGAGCAGGTGCGGGATTTCTGGTGTTTGCGAAAATGATTACTGCGTTATTGGAAAATACAACCACAAGCTCAATGACAAAATTATTTTTTTGCGGAGTTGTGATAGGTGGAATTCCGTTACTGGTTCGAAAGTCACAGATTGAGAAGATAGAGGGAAGACATATTGTCTGTTTAGTAGTAGGAGCTGCGATGGTACTTAGTATGTCCCTGTTACCGATGGGATTATTTGTGGCAGGAAGCGGAATTACGTTTTGGATTTTACAGTTTGTGGCAGGAATGATTATTGCTATTGCACTTATTTTGCCAGGAATCAGTGTGACGCATATTCTCTATATTATGGGATTGTATGAAGTGGTATTGCAAAAGGTTTATGCGTTGCAGCTTGTGTCTTTAATACCATTAGCAGTAGGTGCGTTCTTTGGAACATTTTTAACAGCAGATTTGTTAGAAAAAGGAATAAAACGCTATCCACAGGAAGTTTATATGGCAATTGTTGGGTTTGTTGCAGGCTCTCTTGTGCAGCTCATACCAAGGGGGCAGGTGGAAATGCCACTTTGGGGTGGTGTTATTGCAGTGTTTGGATTTGTGGGAATGTATTGGATTACGAAAAGAGCTGGAGAAAAGAATATATAAACATTTATTGCACCATAGATTGCATAGATTTATAATGGATTTATAAGAAAATCAAAGTCTGAGAAATACAACAAGAGAAATGGAGGTGTGAATATGCGAATTGTGAATTTGATAGAAAATACAGAAGGTGTAAAAGGGTGTTTGTTTGAACACGGATTAAGCTTCTATATCGAAACAGAACATCACAAGCTCTTGGTGGATACTGGCGCAAGTGATGCATTTATTCAGAATGCAAAGAGATTGGGCATTGACTTAACAAAAGTGGATACTCTGATACTAAGCCACGGGCATTATGACCACGCCGGTGGTATCCTTTCTTTTGTCAAAATGAATAGGAAAGCGAAGATTTATATGCAAAAAAACGCTGTGAGAGAGTTTTATCACAAGGACGCAGAGGTGGAAAAATACATAGGTATCGACAGGAAAATAATGAGATTACCTCAAATTATGTGGGTGGATGGAAATCGAGTCATTGATGACGGATTAGAAGTTTTTAGTAATGTGACGGGAAGAAGACTTTGGCCACAGGGAAATCAGGAATTGAAAGAGTTGGTAGATGGAACATTTGTACAGGATCAGTTTTACCATGAGCAATATCTTGTAGTTAAGGATGGGGAAAAGAGGATACTGGTATCTGGTTGTGCCCATAATGGTGTGTTAAATATATTGGAAAAATATCGTGCGTTGTATGGTGAGAATCCGTATGCTATGATTAGCGGATTTCATATGAATAAGAAAACAGATTATACGGAAGAAGATATTGCGGTAATGGAAGAAACCGCAAGAGAACTTTGTGATACGGATATTATTTTTTACACGGGACACTGTACCGGTGAGTTTCCATTTGAGGTGATGAAAAAGATTCTTGGCGACCAATTGGTGTATGTTCATAGTGGAGAAGAAATTAGCTGTGGATAAAATTGATGGATTAAGTAAGTGTACGAAGAGAATGTATCAAAGGGATTCCAGGTTTTTGATAGTAGTTGAAATTCGATATGTATAAATGTTTCTACGCAGGCAATACTCTAACTGAGGTGATGAGTATGAGCAAGAAAAAACCAGAACATATCGGTATCATTCCGGACGGAAATCGCCGCTGGGCGGTGGAAAAAGGAATGAGTAAAAAGGATGGTTACGAATACGGCTTAGAGCCGGGACTTAAGCTTTTACAAACGGCAAAGGAACATGGGATTAAAGAAATCACATACTATGGTTTTACGGTGGATAACTGCAAACGCCCCAAGGAGCAGTTTCAGGCATTTCAAAAAGCCTGTGTAGATGCAGTGGAAATGTTGACAAAAGAGGGAGCAGATTTGTTAGTGATTGGCGATAGCAATTCCAAATGTTTCCCCAAGGAATTGTTACCCTACACAACCCGTACGCCGATTCATGGCGGCGGAATTCGTGTGAACTTCCTGGTGAACTACGGCTGGCAGTGGGATTTGTCCCGAATGAAAGAAGATGGCAAACCTTATTCTGAGGATATTTCAAGAATCGATTTGATTATCCGCTGGGGCGGTATGCGTAGACTATCTGGATTCTTGCCGATTCAGTCTGTGTATGCAGATTTTTACGTGGAGGATCATCTGTGGCCGGACTATACAGATGAGGATTTTACCAATGCATTGGAGTGGTATAGCAAACAGGATGTAACCCTTGGTGGGTGAAAAATAAAAAATGCAACCGATTACGAATTTTTGAAGTATTGATATGTGTAAGAAATAAATCTTGAAAAAGAAAAGGAGAACACATATGAGAAAGAGATTTGTAACAGGTTGTATTTTTTTCGTGCTTTTTTGCATGACAGGTTGTGGTAACACAGAGAGTTTGGCAACAGAAGAATCATTTATCGCAACGGAGGAGGTTACAGAGGACTCGGAAGAGGTAGCTGCCGAAGGGCTAACAGAAGTAACAACGGAAATGGCAGAGGAAGGAGCTACCGAAGAGATGACTTCTGAAGAACAATCACAAGCGACAAATGTACCGGCAGAGCTATCAGATGACTTGTACAGCTATCAGATTGTCATTAATGGTGAATTGTATCAGCTTCCAATGACATTTGCAGATTTGACAGCAATGAGTTGGGATTATGAGAGTGATGAAAGCGAAGAATTAGCTGCCTACACCTTTGACGGAATGCGCACATTTTATAATGGAAGCTATGAAATCAGTGCCGATGTCATTAATCAGGCAGATAGTCCGAAACCATATTCCGAGTGCGACATCGTAGGATTTTCGGTTAGCTTATCCTATAATTCTGGGAATGATATGGTGTTCGTTCTTCCGAAGGGAATTCAGTCTGGTGTGGCAACCATAGACGATGTGAAGGCAGCTTATGGAGAACCTTCTAGCGAGTTTGGAGATGAGTCGACAATGACGTTAACATACGAGGAGGAATATGCATCAAAGTATGTCGAATTTACTTTTTGGGATGGTGTTCTAGAGAGTGTAGCGGT
The DNA here is from genome assembly GCA_964439445.1 of uncultured Clostridium sp. GTDB lineage: Bacteria > Bacillota > Clostridia > Lachnospirales > Lachnospiraceae > CAG-590. The sequence goes on from CAYTOQ010000034.1 coordinate 8,930, forward strand.
TAAGAATTCACCATTTTAGAAAGGAAGTAAAAGGATTGTAAAGAATTCCTGTGAATGTTAGAATGTAGATGTCTGTGCAGTAATTGAGGGAAATTGCTGCACAGGAAATGACAGGAACAGGAGAATAGACTTGAAGTTTGACATAGAACAAATCATAAATGAATACAGTGCTATGGTGTATCGAATTGCATTAGTTTATGGAAAAACCAAGGAAGATGCAGAGGATATTTTTCAAGAAGTATTCCTGCGCTTGGTGCGGTATCAGAATCGGTTAGAGAGCAAGGAGCATGTGCGTAATTGGTTGATTCGGGTGACGGTTAATTATGGCAAGAGCTACATAAAGAAACAGTCCCGCAATCAGACCTTGCCACTTATGGAAGACGTGATGCTGTCAGAAGGAGAGCAGGACAATGCCATGGGATATGCCGTATATCAGGCTGTGAAATCTTTGCCAGAAAAGTATCGCGTAGTCGTTCATTTATACTATTATGAAGAGCTGTCTGTAAAGGAAATCAGTGCGTGTCTGCAACGTAGAGAGGGAACGGTAAAATCTCAGCTTGCACGGGGCAGAGACCTTTTGAAGAAAAAACTTGGAAAGGAGTTTGGAGATGAAAGAGAGTTATAAATCATTTATGGAACAGCAACAGCCATCGCAGCAATTATTACAGGATACCATTTCCAAAGCAAAGGTACTTTCCGAGGAGGAAGCAGAAGAGCATTCACATGGAAGAAGGATTGCTTTGCAGCGCAGCGTAAAGTGGCAACATGGTTTGGCAATTGTGGCATTGCTTGGCTTGATATGTGCTGGCGTGTGGAAATGGAATACACAGATTACATATATGGATTTGGTACAGGAATTCGTGCCTGATGAAGCTGGGGATTATACAGAAAAGAGAGAGAAAGAATTTGGAGAAGAGCGCAATCTATATTTGAAGAATTATGATGAAACCTATCTGTATGTGTTTGACAAGGATGCAACGACAGAAGAAATCAGTGTTGGCGAGGGTAGGATTACTGTGCAGATTGGAACGGTGGAGATTGCCGGTAACCAGCTTTTGTATCAGGTTGAACCGCAAATAATATGTGGACAGGAAGTTTTTCTTGGCAGGACAACGATAGATGGAAAGGTAACATTTTTGGCTGCATTTGATATAGGAAAAGAGCATTATTACCTGACCGGTGTCAATGTAACGGAGCAGGAAATGACAAGCTTTGTGAAGGGCAGATTGAAAGCCTCCCAATAGGAGAAATTGCAAGTATATTGTATGATGCAATTCTTGGCAGAAACGATGGAGACAGATGATAGTGTCAAGCAACTTATGAAAATGTGGGTTGGCAGAGATAAAGAGGATAAACATATGAGAAAATGGCAAAACAGAATTGGTTATCTGTTAATGGTGGTAATGCTATTACAATGCGTTGGTTGTAGTCGGGACAAAGAGCAAATGACAACTACAGAAGTAACACAGCAAAACCAGCTAGAAGAGTCGAATGAGAATGTGTATGGTCGCTCAGAAGGCATTGTATTAGATGCTGCAATGGATTTTAAGGCTTTGGAGCTTGAATATTTTGATGATGTGGTTGAGCTTTATCAGGATGCAGATTTGCAGCATAAGATATATTGTAAGTATGATTGGGACGAGGAAAAGAAAACCCTTACTTTAATTCCTCCGACCTATCCGCTGTTAAATGTATCTACCGTGTTTGCCAGTGCGGAGCTACTAAGAGAAGTGGAGCATTCGGATTATTATCTGTTTGATAAAGGGGAGAATCAGGATTGGGGTAATCTAGGAACCATGTATTTGGTAAAGTGGAAGGATTTACAGACCGGAAACCAATTAGAAACTCCTGAGATTACGGAAATTGCCGTAAAAGGCGAATTGGACACACCGAAGAATTTTCGCTTTGAAGTATCAGAATATGGCAATGGAACGTTGTCGTGGGAGCCGGTAGAAGGTGCCAGAAAATATTTGATTGTACAGGCAGTACATATGTTGGATGAAGAATTAAGTGGTTTGTATGAGAACTGTGATATTATTGCAGAAACCACAGAAACGACTTGGCAGGCTAAGACGGTGGATGAGTATATGAATCAGGAATTGAATATGGTTCATTTTGATGAACCAGACCGCGAGTACTACATTGGTGTGATTGCGGTTTGTGAAGAGGGAACCTCCATGGTAAGTACTCTCATTTCCAAGAAGGAGATGGCGAAAAGGCTTCCTTATGCTAAGTCGGAAACAGGGGAAGAGGAGTATTCCTTTGCACGATTTGCACAAGGCATCGATGTAGTTCCTCGATATCAATGGATTCAGCTCTGTGATGGAACAATGGTACAACGTCTCATTGTGTATGATATGGAAGAAGCAGAGCTTGTGAATATTACAGACTGGGAGGATGGACCGAAGGAAATGATATCGTTACCATATTCCATTGATGGTACAGATTTTTGGGGAACGATTTATATAAAAGAGTTTGATGGAGCTTCCTATCAAGAGGAGCTAAAGGTATTAGAGGAACGACAGAATATTCTTAAGAGCAAAATGCAGGGAATGTTAAAGGACGTAGAGATTACCGAAAAAACGGAGGAAAACACGGAGGAAAATACGGAGGCGAATTCCTTGAAGGAAAATGCCATTTCAGAGCAGGAAGAGTCGATTGATTCCACTGGTTTTGCGAATGATTCGCTGATAGAACCGGTTGCAACCAATGATATAAGCCGTTATCTTGCCGAGTGTTTATTAAAGGGAGAAGAAACGATAACAATTCCTGATGAGATTGGTACAATTCGGAAAGAAACCTTTGAGGATTCCTTTTATGAAGCCTATTATCAAAATCCGTTGATTCCCGCAGTGAGGGAAGTGTCTATTTCTAAGTCAGGGAAAAGTGCCACAGTTATCTATGAGGAAGAGCAGACCGTATGGGTTCAAAAGCAATATGAAACTATAAAGCAAGTGGAGTTTGTTACAGAAGAAATTATGGAAGATGGGATGTCGGATGTAGATAAGGTGTTAGCAATTAACGCTTATCTTTGTGATAATGTGGCGTATGATGAAGCGTTGGGGGATTTGTCAGGCGAGTATTCTGATTCTTTAACACCGTATGGTGCATTGGTTAACAAGAAAGGTGTTTGTCTTGCTTATGCAGGAGCATTTCAGCTCTTAGCAAAGTCTATGGGATTGGAATCCATTGTGGTAACTGGAACATTGAATGGTAGCGAAAAGCATGCATGGAACAAGGTCAAAATTGGGAATGACTGGGTTGTTGTGGATGTGACCAGCAACGATAATGACGAGATGGGAAATGTTTTGTTAAATGTATCGGATGAAGTGGCAGGCTATATGTTAAAGGAAGATGCAAGCTATCTTTGTGAAGACAGTATAGAGACTTTTGTGGCAGAGACCGAGGAATATGAGTACTATCATTTAGCAGGAGAGTATTACGAGAAAGAAGCAATCGCAGAGGCGTTTGTTAAGGAATTATCTTTGGGAAATAAAGTTATTTTACGAACGGATGTGACGCTTACTAATGAGGAATTCCAAAGTATTGTGCGAGAAGTCATGGATGGAATGGAGCAGCAACAATTACAGGGATATTATAGATTAGGTGTGATTTTGCTGGAGAGAAAGAATCAGTAACGGAAAAAGCTCCCATGCACAGACAATTTATAATTTCAAAAAGTGGCATTGCAGTTACCGCTCCAATGCCACTTTATATATACCTTAATGTAAAATACCATGTATCTGGTTTCGTACGGCGTTTGAGAGAAAATCTAATCGCTCATCTGGAAGATTATAATATGCATCCTTGGTAAATTCGAAATTGGTTAGCTGCTCTACATCTCTGCGAATGTCAGGAGTCAGAAGCTTTTTAGCAATATCCACAAACTCTCCATCGATTTTGTGGCTAAGAGTTCGGTAATACCGTTCAAAGTCATCAAAGTCTGATTGCATAGCTCTTGCCAGTAATGCCATATTATGGTCAAAAACTGGTGCGAATCGGAGAATTTCAAAGGTTTCATTGTCTACAATAAATCCGAAATTGCCGAGATGTCGGTCTACATTGAAGATAATGGCATCTAAGACAATCATCCTGCGGAAATCCTCTTCACAACCATATTGCTGGCAGAATGCGATTAAATCTTCATAATTATATGTTAATTCGGAATCTAAAAATTTGTAAATGGGAATAAATCCTTCCTGCTCGCTGGTAAACATTTTGCAGCGGGATACAATGCTTTTCTTAAACTTCACAATGTCATAAGGAACAAATTGTCGGCATATTCTAGATGAAAGCTGTGATGAATAGAATTCAGAGTATGCTTCTAATCCCGCATTTGCAAATCCTGAGCTTCCCTTTTTGTATAGGTATATGCCATCGTTTTCTTTCGTCCAGCATTTTTCAAAGGAACCTTCTGAGGTGAATTCTGGTGAGGTGGTGGATAATTTTAATCCGTGAAGTCCTGTCTCAAAGGCTGTAACGGACACCACGTCTGTAAATTCGTTATTGTAGAGATTCACCTGTTCCCAGGTAAGAGTAGAGTTTTCCTGTTTTACCCATAATGAATCATTTAAAGATAATGCATGGGTGATTTCTAGGAAACCAACAGCATTGTCGATTCCCCATTCGTGTAGCCATTCTCGTAAATGTTCCTTGTGCTTGGCGTAGTTTCGATTTGTTACCCAAGTGTCAATGTTATGAAAACGAGGGGGAAGATAGCACGAATCAACATACATCTCAGTTTGTTCTAGTCGGTAACCACTAATTGTCTCTTTTGGATAAAAAGAGAGTAATGGTCGGTTTTTATTCATCAATACATAAGTTGTTGTCAAGAGGCTCATCTCCTTTCTGGTCTAGTGCTCCTATAATTATAGACATTTTATCATATCTTATGTGTAAAACTCAAGGCTGGCATATGGATTATAAATAATGCAACCGAACATCTATTTTGAAAGTATTAATATGCGTAAAGTAATTGTAAGGTACTCTTGTAAATGCTAAAATAACAATAGAAATGAGTGGTTAATGAAGAAATGGAGAAAGATGGTGACTGGAAGAATGAGTAGTGAAGAAAAACATAGCATTTATTATAATTGCAGTGCTGAGGAAGCATTAAAAAAGCATATTCAAAAGACAAAGGCTATCGGCTGGATTACCGTAGTGATATTGGTAATGCTGTTGGTGTATAGTATCCATCAAGAGAGTACACTTGTATCCTGTGGATTGCTGCTAATCGGGTTCATTTTATTTTTAATATGCTGGTTGATTGTATATGTTCAAGGAAGGCATTTGCGAGATGTTTTTGTATTAGATTGTGACCCGGTGAAATATTATGCTGTAATGGATGCACTGGAAAAAAAGGCGAAAAAACAGCATGCTAAGAGTAAGATTTTTCTTAATAAGGCGCAGTGTTGCCGCCAAATCAAAGGAAGAGAGACAGAAGGATTGGAATACCTCAAAAAGGTGCAATTTCAGAAATTGACAATGCAAGTAGAAGCCATCCGATTAAGCGAATTTGCCCATTATAGTGTATTGAGAAAGGATAGAGCATCCTTTGAAATGGTGAAAAAGGACCTAGAGGAATTGCCGAAGAGGATTCGTAGGAAGTATAAGACAGAAGAACAATTATATCAGCAGATTGTGGATTATGTGACGTTGTATGAATTGTTGTGGGACGAAAGAAATGGGGAGGCAAGAGAATTGGCAAACCGATTGTTGGAGCAGTTAACGACGCCGTTGAATAAAGTGGGTATACATATGAAACTTGCCAAGTTAGATATTGCTGATGGAGAATATATAAATGCCAGAGTACATTTGGACTATGTGATTGCATATGGTAACCGGCTTAGCGTTGTGGATGAGGCGAGAGAGTTGTTGGATAAATGTGTGTTGTGAGTTTATTGTGAGGAGGACAATGAAAGAGCGAAAACGATATATACATAAATGGGAAGAAAGAATATTGAATTTTATTACGCTTGGAGGAAGTGGGATTTTTATAATGTTAGCAACCCTTCAAGTATTTATATTTTTTTACTTTTCTTTGTTTGGGGAAAGGGTACAGGCAGATGTGCATACCGATAAGGAGAAAATATATCTGTTATATCAAGTTGACGGCCAGCATTATGAGTCGGATGTAACGGAAATTGTATTTCATCCGAAAGAGACAGAAGTAATATGGTATCTTGAGAAAAATCCAAAAGAAATTTTTGTGGTAGATCAGTTACAAGTAGCATTGTACTGGTATGCTGGATGTGTAGTAATCCTAATTATAAGGTATCTGTTCTTGGTGATTCTGAGAAGAATGCCAAGCACAGCAAATGGTTGGTATGGAAAACATATTTCATGCGGGAAAGAATGGTCCCTTATTACATTTGGAAAAGATAAGGAGAGAGAAATTAGATAAGTGAATACATACTCCAAAGGATAGATTTACATATACAATTGGGAAGAGAAATATTACACATGAGTGGAAGTTTGATACAGTGAGAATGCAGAATTACATGGGAGAATAAGGGATGAAACTACGTATCGTACCGATTAATCAATATGAAATTCATACTGGAGATGCATTGGCTAGCAGTTTGGTTCGCTGGCACTATGGTGTAAATGGAGAAATCAGAGTAAAGAAACGCAAGGCAGATAGTTTCTGTTCTGTGTTGTTTTGTATGCTAGCTGTATGCTTTACATTTATGACACTAGAAACTGTGAGCAGTCAAGCGAAATCTATACCGGCAGAGGATTGGGTTGCTATAGGTGTTCTGTGGATGTTTACGATAGTTGCTATTATATTTCTTATCTATGTTTTGAAAATCATGATTACAGCAAAATTGATTTTGAAAGATGGATATATAGAACTACAGGTTGAGAAGCATTCTTATCAAATACCATATTCAGATGTTAAGGAAATGTTGTTGGTGTGGAGACAAGCAAAATGGACGACAGAATATGAGGAAGCCGGACTATCTAATGACAAAAGTCGTGTGGGAAGAAACTGGGGTATCTTTTATGATGTGATAGGGACGGATGGCCAACTCATATGCTCCATAGATGTCAGTGATTTGTTTCGAAGAACCGACTTTGAAGATAAAATGTTATACAAAGGTATTCGGGTAAAAGGGAAGAAAGGTTACTATCAATTAAAGAGAGACACCTTGAAGGGAGAACAGATAGAGCAATTGCAACAGCATTCGGTAGAGCAAGTAGATGCCAATGCAATATCAAAATATATTGCTTTTTATAATCAAAAAGCGAAAGGTAAGAATCGAGGATTAGGATTTTTTACAAAAGCCAAACGTCCTTTTATGGAACTGACTGATACATACGAGGCAGGGTATGTATATTGGACTACCAAAGTGCAGGATTCTATTGTATATTTCCGAGCTGGGAAGATGGCACGAGATGATATTGCGCAGTATGTAGAAGTGAATATGCCAGAGAAAGATGCAATAGTTTATTATATAAAAAATGTAGATAAAGATGTAATTATGATAGTGAAAAAAGATTGAGATTATGAGTGAGTGGTGTGAGTACTATTTCGTATGTTTGACATATGACATAGTACTCACACTACTTATTTTTTGATTTGCAGAAAACTCGTAATTTTAATTATGAAATAAATGTTGTAGAGAAAATATAGAGAATTTTTTGATATGAGTTGTTCTAATACGGATAATTATATACAATACATAGAAGTTGGACAGAACGGAGGAAGCAAAGATGACCAATATATTGATTGTGGATGATGAAATTGAGATTAGAGAAATGCTTAAAAATATCTTTACATTGGAAGGGTATATGGTGTACACCGCCCAAAACGGAAAAGAGGCATTGGAGAAAGTAAGTGCTTTTGGAAAGAGAACACAGTTGCAGAGTTGGGAAGAGGAAAATGCTTCTGAGCAGATAGATGTGATTTTATTAGACGTTAATATGCCTGAAGTAGATGGATATGAATTGTGTAAGAGAATTCGAGAATATGTGCGTTGTCCAATCTTGTTTTTGTCGGCTAGAGTGGAGGACGAAGACAAAGTGAAGGGATTTCGTGTTGGGGGAGATGATTATATTGAGAAACCATTTAGCATTATCGAATTGAAGGAAAGGGTAGCAGCACATTTACGCAGACAACAGAGAATGAATATCGAAGAAAAAATAGCATTTGCTGGAATTTTTACCATTTCTTATTCAGGTAGGCAGGTTTTGTATGGTAAAGAAATCGTTCCCTTTACCAAAACAGAATATGAGATTGTAGAGCTACTGAGCCAGAAAAAGAATCAGGTGTTTACAAAAGAGATGATATATGAGCATTTGTGGGGATTTGACAAGGATGGAGAGAGTAGTATTATTACGGAGCATATTAGGAGAATTCGTTTGAAATTAAAAAAGTACACAGATAAAGATATTATTGAAACAGTATGGGGAGTAGGATATCGATGGATTGGATAGAAGAATGTTTAGGAAGCTTAAAAGAGAAAATGAAAAATTCATCTTTGCGTAAATCATTGGCTGTGTATATGGTGTTTGCAGTAATGATTACCGTTGTTATGGTTGTGTTTACTTGTCTCGTATGTAGCAGTTGGCAGAATGTGATTTGTCAGGTGAATGGTATAGATGAGGAATATGAATATATCGGAAATGGTGATTTTGCTATTAATATAGCTAAGGGGAGAGTTTATATTACGGAAATCGGTGAAGTGATGGAGCTAAGCCCGAATGATGGAAAATTGTATGTTGTTTTAGAGATAATACAGGTGCTATGTATCCCGTTCTATTCAGTGGTTGCTATCATATTGGTATCGGTATTGTACTATCAGAATAAATTGAGAGAACCTATTTTTTTGCTCAAGAAAGAAATGGAAGCAATTGAAAGAGGGGATTTAAGCTTTAGTTGTCATTATGATAGTGCAGATGAAATGGGTGACATTTGTAAATCCATGAACCGTATGCGGTGTGCGATGATAGATAATCAACGAAAGATGTGGGAATTGATGGAAGAGCAGCGAACGATTAATGCTGCATTTGCACATGATTTGAGGACTCCCTTGACTGTTATCAATGGATATGTAGAAATGTTACAGGAGTATTATCCAAAAGGTGTTGTGAGTGAAGAACAGATTCTTTCTATGCTAGAGTCTATCAAAGGGCAGACAGAGCGTTTGAAGGTGTTCTCACAGACGATGAAACATGTTCAGGGATTTGAAATGCTAGAAGTTAGGAAAGTGAAGCATACAAACGAAGAACTGCGAAAAAGTATTTGCGATTTGGCAAATGGATTACAGGCTGAATCAAGACTTAGTATCAGCGTAGATATTCAGATAGAAGAAAAGTGGCTGTATTATGATGAACAGGTTGTAATGGAAGTGCTGGAAAACTTGCTTTCCAATGCATTGCGCTATGGGAAGAGAACAATAGAAATACTGGTGCAGCAACAGACAAAAAAACTGCTGTTATATGTGAAGGATGATGGTCGAGGTATGACCAAGGAAGAGTTATATAAAGCGGATAGTCCTTATTATACAGATAAGAAAATAACACAAGATAATAGCGATAATATGCATTTTGGTTTGGGGCTTACAATATGCAAAATACTATGCAAGAAGCACGGTGGAGGACTTAGCTTTTCAAATAGTGTCAATGGTGGTGCTATTGTATGTGCAGAAATTTGTGTGTTGTAGATAAATTATAGATATTTAAGAAGTATCCTTTCCATATCAACTTGAAAAAGGAAGGAGTTCAAATGGGAACAGAAATAATATTAAAAAATGTGAATAAGTTCTATGGTTCTAAGCAGGCGTTAAATAATGTGGATTTGACAATTTCACAAGGGATGTTTGGCTTGCTGGGAAGAAATGGTGCCGGTAAGACAACTTTAATGAAGGTGATTGCGACATTATTACCAGCAAGTAGCGGGGAAGTAAATGTTTGCGATGTGTCGGTCAAAGATGCAAGTAAAGTGAGAGGTTTGATTGGATATCTTCCACAGGATTTTTCTATGTATGGTAATATGACCGTGTATGAGGCTATGGATTATCTAGGGGTTTTGTCCGGAATGTCAAGGAAAGAGAGAAAGGATAGGATTCCTGCATTACTAGAAAAGGTGAATTTGCAGAATAATCACCGTACAAGGGTTAAGGCGATGTCTGGTGGTATGCGGCGAAGACTAGGAATTGCACAAGCAATTTTACATAATCCTAAGGTGTTGATTGTAGATGAACCGACTGCAGGACTAGACCCCGAGGAACGTGTACGTTTTCGTAATCTGTTATGTGAGATTGCGGAAGATAGAATTGTCATTTTGTCTACCCATATTGTAGGAGATATTGAAGCAACCTGTGAGAGAATTGCAATTATGGATGCAGGTGAAATTATATTTAAGGGTACGGTATCGGAGCTGTTGGAAATGGCAGACGGACATGTGTATACTGCGGAGATTTCACGTATGGAATTAGAGCGCGTGAAGCAGGACTATCTGGTAACTGGGATGCTGACACAAGGAAATCGTGTTACGGTTCGATTTTTCTTAAGAGAAGCAGCACAACAATTGTTTGATGGTGCACACACCTGTGAAGTAAATGTAGAAGATGCCTATATGTATCTCATGTATCAGGAGAGGGGGGACGTAACATGTTTTTAACCCTTCTGAGAAAAGAATGTATGCAACATTTAAAGAGCATAGTTTATTATATTGTATTATTGTATCTCGTTGTGGATTTTACAATGCAAATGGGAACCTTTGATACAGTAGAGGAGCCAAAGCCAGGAATGGAGAGTTACATGGAGTATGGAAGTGTTCCGGCAGAGGATGAGGAATTGATTATGCAACTGACATTGGAAAATCTATTGTATGATTATGAGATGAATCAATTTGTTACATATCCTATTGGTTTTTACAAGGAGGTCATATTAAGTGATGCACAATTGCTGGAATTGAAGGATATCATTTTAGATGTTAGTGGACTTAGTGAGACGGAATTGCAACAGGTATATGACCAATATCATGAGGCAAATGAGAGTGCATTTGAAAATGAGACGGAAATTATTATGCAAAATGATATGCCGAGGATAGAGGCGCCAATTAAGGCTGGATATTCGTATGAATCATTTTTACAACAGATGAAAAAAGTGGATGACATGTTAGGTGGAGGAAGTGATTATAGTGAAACATCTATATTGCATAATTCGGAGCAGTCTCCAACCTATGAACAGGCTTGTGAGATTTACAATAATTTCATTGAAAAGGATAAAGTGACAAACGCATATGCCAGATTATTTTGTGATTATGAGGGGATTACCCTTGCGATTATTTCTATTTTCTTAGCGGTAGCTAGAAGCTTGAGAGATAAGAAATCCCAGATGGAACAGGTAGTGTATTCGCATGGAATCTCATCGATGAAAATAGTACTATCCCGTTATCTTGCAACGGTTATTATGTTAGTGATACCAATGCTTTTATTTAGCTGTTCTACCCTGATGCAGGCAGTGTATTACGCAAAACGTATCCATGTGGAATATGATATATTTGCCTTTGTGAAACACATTGGTTTTTGGTTGTTACCAACAATTTTGATCACATTGTCTGTTGGCTTTTTCTTAACAGAGCTTACAGATAGCCCAGTTGCCATTTTGGTACAGGGAATTTGGTGGTTTGTAAGTATATATACTCCATCGGAACTGGTTGGTGTTGTGGGATGGAATCTGATTCCACGTTTTAATTCCGTCGTATGTTACGAGGTGTATGAGAAAATGAAACCGGAACTGTTTTTGAATAGAGGGGTGTATGCCATAGTAGCAATGGTATTATTGGTGTGCACTATATGGATTTATGATTGTAAGCGAAAGGGTGTGTTTGTCAGTGTTGGAGCAAAGCTACGAAATCGCAAGGGTCAATTGGAAGCATAATCTGTTCGTTCATTGTTGTCTTGCACTGGTGTTTTGTTTGTTAGCACCGATGATTATGGGACTTAAGAATTTGGAAGAATTGCAGGTGGCAAAAATCATAGAGATGTATCTCAGTTTTTTGGGAGTGATTTTGTTAATACCACTATTTATTCCTGATGGGAATCGAGATATAAGGGACTTGATTGCATCAAAGAGGTTTTCCATAACAGGAGTTCGTTTGATTCGGCTTGTTCAATCGGTGATTATTTTAATGTTAGTGCTCTTGGCTTTTCTATATACATTGAAGCAAGGAAATTGTACATTTCATTATGGACGTTGTTTCTATGTAGCAATGGCAAATTGTGTGGCAATGGGAGGTTTGGGCTTGTTTTTTTATAGTGTCACGGACCAGATTGTGCTTGCGTATATGATGCCTTTTGCCTATTATATAATTTCTCTTGGTGCAGGAAGAAAATACCTAAAAGAATTCTGGCTTTTCAGTTTTAGTGCGGGAAGAATTGAGGATAAGAAATATATCTTGATTGCAGGAGCGATCTTAATTATTGTGGCATTGTTTATAAAGTGGAAAAGAAGAGCATAGAATATGTCGAATAAATGATAAAGTAGAGAGAGTCAATGAATTGTGGTGATACCGCAGTTTATTGACTTTTTCATTTTAATAAACTTTTTTATAAAAATTTTTTTCTCATTTTGAGACATTTTCACTTTTTTCTTTGTTATAGTATTAGAAAGCTTTCAAACAAGAAAAACGGAGGTGAGATTGTGGAGGAATCGAACTACAGCAAAATGGTAGAGAAATATTCCGATATGGTATACCGCATAGCATTCAATTATATGAAAAATCAAGAAGACGCAGAGGATGTATATCAAAATGTATTTTTGAAATTGTTAACAAAAAAACATTTTATAGATGCAGAGCATGAGAAGCGTTGGCTGATTCGTGTAACTATAAATGAATGTCATTCGATTTATCGTTCGCCGTGGAAGAGACGTCGCCAGGAATGCGACAATTTGAATGTATTATTAGAAAATCAACAAACAGAAGCGTATTCGGGAAATGACCAAGCTTTGTCAGATGCAATCGTGGATGTTACAGATATGTTAAAGAGTATTCCTGAGAAATATAGTATTGTTTTGTATCTATATTATTATGAAGAATACTCCACAAAGGAAATCGGTGAAATACTACATAGAAACGAATCCACAGTTCGCACACATTTGATGCGTGGAAAAGAAATCCTAAGAAAGAAGATGGAAGAAAGGGGTATGGAAAATGGATGAGAAGAATTATTATGTAAGCCAGATGGATAATATACAAGTGTCTGACCAAATGAAACAACGAGTTTTACAATATGAAAATACAAAACAGAAAGTGTACTGGAAGCCGGTAACAGCAGTGGCAGCTATAGCATTGCTACTAGTAATGTTTGTCATTCCGTCACCTCTAAGCACCCGGGTA
>CAYTOQ010000035.1:0-21995 GCA_964439445.1 uncultured Clostridium sp.
TAATCTTAATTACCTTTTTCATAGCTTCTCCTTTTATCTGTCGTAATTTGTGATATATAACCTTTTAGTAACAGAACTCTTTTTTCTTCTGGTTGACAATATAAATCTTCATAAGATAAATCTGCTTTTTCCATGACATTTCTAATTTTCTTATTTATATTATGTTGCTTCTTTCTTCTTCCTATTAAATTTATGATTATCCATATCCATAACACAGCGATACCAAGCGTAATAAAAAAAAGCATTATTAATATAACTCTCCTTGATTCATACTCTCTTTTTATAGTACAAATTAATCACAATTCCCGAAATGTACTATAGTTCCAATGTTTTATCACTATTGTTCTTACACAAAAAAGGAAGCCATATTCTATGACTTCCTTACCCAAATCCTTTATTCAAATATCCTTCTATCAAACAGTGCCAAATTACGCAAAAATGCCGTCATCCATATCATCTATCCCTTCAATGATATTGAAAAACTCTGCATACGCCAAGTCAAAGCACTCTAAAATCTTTGGTGAAAACTCTCCACATTCTCCACTCTTGATTGTTTGCACCGCATAGTCATGTGTATAAGCCTCTTTATAAATACGCTTACTTACTAACGCATCATATACGTCAACTATGGAAACCACCTGTGCACTGATTGGAATATCCTCTCCCTTAAGCTTATCTGGATATCCGCCACCATCATATCTTTCATGGTGATGTCTACAAATCTCATAGCAGTACCGGTAAAATTGATTGTCATCCTCCTTGAACTTTTCAAGAAGCTCCGCTCCATAGATAGAGTGTGTTTTCATTATCTCAAACTCTGCAGTAGTCAGCTTACCTGGCTTTAACAATATTGCATCCGGAATAGCAACTTTACCTATATCATGCAACGCCGATGCTCTCACAATCGCGTCTATATCATCATCCGACAGATTGTATTCTGGATAATACTTTACCAGATACTTTAACATGATTCTCGTAAATTTTTTCACACGACGAATATGGTCACCAGATTCCATACTTCTAAATTCTACAACAGAACTTAATGCATTAATCAAGAATTCGTTATTCGTACGAAGCTTTCTCTCTGCATCTACCAATTTCTGTGTACGATCTTCCAACTGCTGCTCCATTTCATTACGACTCTTATACAAATCAATAATATTACGAGTACGACGCATTACTACTCTCGGTGCAAATGGTTTATAAATAATATCCGACGCACCATACTCATAGACCTTCTCATCGCTCTCTACTGTAGCTTCACCTGTAATTAAAATTACTGGCAAACGATTGGTATAATATTTTTCCTTCATATGCTCCAATACGCCAAAACCATCCATAACCGGCATCATAAGATCCAAGAACACAACCTGTAAATCTGAAATGTGCTCATCCATCAAAGCAATGGCTTCCTCTCCATTTGCAGCCTCCAACACCTCATATTGTTCATCAAAAATGTGCCTTAAAAGAGCACGATTCATTTTTTCGTCATCCACAATCAAAATCTTTTCTTTGTCCATTGTTAATCCTCCTTTGTATCTCTACATAATTGTTTGAAAACCTTCGAAAGCTCTCTTTTCATCTCCCTCCTCTAATGCAGAACGAATCACAATTAGTTCCTTTTCCAAATTATCCGGAATCGCATATTGCAACAAAGCTTCCAACCGTTCCAATGCATCCTGCAGTGCATTTTCTTGTACCAAAGCTCTTATCTGTTCCATCTGTTCCTTCATATATCCCTCATCAATCGGTTTTTTTCGCACTGTTTTTATCTCAGCAAACGGACCATACATTTTCTTTTTGAGAATACGCTCAATCTCAATTAGTATTCTCTCATAGTTTACAACGAACTGTGCATATTGTCTATCCACAAATCCATAGCTTCCTTCTTTGGCTGCCTGCTCATGTTCCTTCGCTTCCTTCGATAAATTATCTGCACCTATCGTAGCTGCTGCATTTTTCAGTGCATGTGCCTCTATCGCATATTTTTCATAATCCTTTTCTTGTGCCAATTTACAGATAAGCGGTTTCTTAATTTCTCCATTCCTGCGGAACTCATCCAGACTTTGTAGATATTCTTGCATACCACTATTCTTACGCTTCAATGCTTCGCGGACATTCACGCCAAACATAAATATTTCTGCCATTTCATCTTCAGAAACCTTCTCCTCTTCCACTTCAATATCCACATATTCTCTATGTTCCTTCGAAATCCATTTATCCAAAAGCTCGTGCATCTGAATTCTCTCGAACGGCTTAGACAGAAAATCATCGAACCCATTCTCCATATACATTTCCCTAGCACCCTGTATTGCATTAGCAGTTAAAGCGATAATGATTGCATTTTTACCGCTATCACCACATTCCGTTTGTATAATACGTGTTGCTTCCACGCCATCCATCTCCGGCATCATATGATCCATAAATATCATATCATACTCATTCTTTTTCACAAGTTCAATCGCCGCCATACCGCTACTGGCTTCATGAATCTGCACACCATAGGAGGTTAACATAGCCGTCGCAACTTTACGATTTATCACATTGTCATCTACAACCAAAACTCGATAATCCTTACACAAAAACATCTTTTCGTTTTGTTGTTCAATTGCTTTTCGGGTCATCGGAACTTCACGTATTGTCTTCCTGTCCACCACCTTTTGCTTAATCTGAATCGTAAATCTGGTTCCCTTGCCATATTCACTTTCAACCTTAATATCTCCTTGCATCAAATGAACTAACTGCTTTGTTATAGGAAGACCAAGACCTGTTCCCTCCGTCTTTCGGTTCTTGTTCATATCTAACTGCTGAAATGCTGTAAAGATACTACCTAAATCCTCTTCCTTAATGCCAATACCTGTATCTTCCACAATAATCTTAAGATTGATATGCTCTTCATCTATGTATTCGCCAGAAATTGCCATACTCACATAACCATTATTCGTAAACTTAATTGCGTTATTTAAAATGTTAATTAATATCTGACGAATTCTACCCTCATCACCAAACAAATGATATGGTATATTATCTGCCAAATCCACCTTCATCTGAAGACCCTTTTGTTCCGCTGCCCTTTGCACCAGATTAATGGTATCCTTTACCAATACCTGAATATAGTATTTCTCTTCCACCAATTCCATCTTACCAGCTTCTACCTTGGACAAATCCAAAATATCATTAATAATGGACAACAGATTAAGAGCGGCCGACTTGATATCACAAGCATAATCATACATCTTACGCCCACGGCTTTCCTCAATAATCAACTCACTCATACCTACAACCGCATTCATCGGCGTACGAATCTCATGTGACATATTCGCTAAAAAGTCTGTTTTGGCACGGTTTGCTTTCTCAGCCTCTTTGCGCATCACATTTAATTTCTGAATATATTCATATGTACTGGTTACATCTGTAATTAAAACAGTATACCCTCTTACATGTTTCTCAAAGTCCTCTAATGGACGAATATGCCCTTCGTAATGCTTGTCGTTAATTGCAAACTCATATATCTTATCTTCGTCAAAGGAATCAATCGGAAAATCAGAAACTGTGTCAATTCTTTGGTATATTGAAATCTCCGGAAACATATCCTTTGCCGCATTATTATAGATTAATACCTTATAGTCCTCATCCAATGTAATCATACAATCTCCCAGTGAATTCAACACTGTATTGGATGCAGCTCTGGTTAAATTGAAATCTTTTTTGTTCCATATGAAGATGATCATTAGGGATAACATATATGCCATAGTAACAGGAATTGGATCGTATCCACTCGGAAAGAAACCCAATATATAAACTATAAAAACAAGTAATTCCACATTTGTTCCTAATATAATCCACCTTAATCCACTCCGCTTGTAGGAGCCAGGATTCTTAATTATCGTATGTAGCAATGCGTATATCACAGCCACCCATGGAACAATGACTAACAGCAAAGAAGTAATGTAAAAGCCAGGTCCATATACCAATTCCAGATGTGGATATAACCCATCCTCAACAAATGAAATCTCTCTATAATAGAAATTATGCGCAGGACTCGTCCAAACCATAATCACAATGAATAGGGAAACCAACAGCAAGAAACGTTCAAAGACAATCTTCTCCCTAAATCCGCAATAATGACGCACAAACATCATATAAAATACCATTACTAAAGAGGCACCAATATACTCAAATTTCAACGCCAAAAAAGCTTCATCCAGACTCTTTGCAGATAGCTCTAACAGATAACCTGCATTATGCACAAACTCCGCCACTAAAACATAAATTACTAATTTCTGTGCATAGGTAGAATCTCCGCGAAACATGATAAAAAGTGCAGTCACCATCAATACCATTCCAAAAATATGAACGCCAATCAAAGTCTCAAACATACTAAACCCTCTTCTATTCCAATTCATAGTTGATATTTTTACATAATCTATATTATCATACCACAATTTGCCCAAAACACAACTATCTATCACTTAAAAATTTATGAAATATGTCAAAATAAAGAATGCACTTTGCGGCTTCGGAACTCGCTCCGAAGTAGCAAAGTGCATTTAGGTCGGTCAATGCATTTTATTTTTTCAAATTGTACTATTCCTCGTTGTTATCCTTTTCACTGTGCTCCATCACAAATCCTGCAACACCTGCAACGACAGCAATAATACCCATAATAATTACTACTATATCCATATATGTACCTCCTGACCAGCTTAGTCAAATAATGAAATACCATATCTTATCTTTCTATAAAACTTATAGCCAGCTACCACAAATAAAGATAGCACCATATAAAGACATAGAATTAAACTAAAGCCTCCTGCTAAAATAATAACAATCCATCCTAACATATTATTCATAATTTCATAACTCCTTTATAATTTTAATGTACGCAAATAAGACACCGCTCATCCTCTAAAATGTCTCGGTGCAAATGCATAAATTGTAGTTGCTAACTAAGTTATGAAATTCTTTTTCGCCCGTCTGCATTCTGTATAAATGCAATAATACAAAATCTTTCTTGCACATACAGTCTTGCATAAAAAACGTATTTTTTCTGTATTATAAGGAAAAACATTGACAGAATTGCCAATATACATAGAAGCTGCAAACTACCACGCAAATTATACTCTGCCTGGTTCCCTTTCAAATTATTATAGCGCATTGTTACGGAGCTGCGCTCTCTCACTTGAAAGGTATGTATCTCTGCAGTAGTGGTAATGGTCGGAACAAAAAATCTGCTTTTCGCAGTATTCGAATACGAAGAAAAGACTTGACATTCCTCGCCAAGTCCATATCCCGCTCCGGTAATAAAAAATACTACTAAAAGCAAATATATTATGAAGTTATTGCGCTTTTCATCCTTCTTCATAATATCACCCTCACTACCTCATTCGACTATATCAGACATCCCCGGAAAATGCAAGCATTTCCCGGCCTTCTGTTATAAGGGCACAAGGGAAAACCTTCTAATCCGTCAGGTCCTCTCCATTGGTTTCAATCACTTTCTTATACCAGTAGAAGGAATCCTTACGATAACGCTTCAGCTCTTTCAAATCAAACTCCTCACGGTCAACAAAGATAAAACCATAACGCTTTACTACACCTTCATGAGTAGACACTAAATCAATCGCAGACCAAGGACAATATCCCATCATCTCTACGCCCTCTGCAGACGCAAGCTTAATCTGTTCAATATGACGACGAAGATACTCAATACGGTAATTATCGTGAACCTTTCCATCCTCTGTCAACTTATCATACGCACCAAGTCCATTCTCTGTCACGATTAACGGCAAATGATATCGACTATAGATTTCACGCATGGTTGCACGGAAGCCTTCCGGATCAATCTCCCAGCCAAACTCTGTACGAAGCAAATTCGGATTTGCAAAGGTTTTATACACACCCGGTTCATTTGCACCGGATTGCTGGTCACCCATCTTCGCCTCACCACCTGCATCGACCCACTCTACAGTTGCTGTATTATAATAGTTAAATCCAATAAAATCAGGATGTGCACTTGCCATAATCTCCATATCACCTGGCTCGATATCTGGAATTGCATCTCTATCCTCTAAGTATTTCCATACAAGGTTATCGTAACGTCCATAAACCGCCATATCCAAATACAACCAGTTACGAATGGCATTATAATTCTGTGCAGCCAACATATCCTTTGGCTTGCAGCTTGCTGGATATACCAACGAAATATTGGGTGCTGGTCCAATCTTAGCACCTGGAAGCATATCATGACAAAGTTTCATTGCCTTCGCCTGAGCAAGCAACATATGATGATTCTCCTGATACACCTTCTTGTATTTGTTGGTTACACCCTCCATATTCGCTGTTCCAATCACTTCACCTACTAAAGTAAGCATATTCTGTTCATTAATGGTAAGCCAATACTTAACTCTATCTCCATAGTTTTCATACAAGATCTTTGCAAACTCTACGAACTCATCTACGCTCTCTCTTCTTAACCAGCCACCTTTTTCCTCTAGTGCAGCAGGTAAATCAAAATGAAACATTGTAACCAAAGGCTCAATTCCATACTTCAAACACTCGTCGATTACATCACTATAAAAATCAATCCCCTCTTGGTTGACTTCACCAGCTCCTTTTGGGAGAATACGAGACCATGCAATCGAAAAACGATATGTCTTAAATCCCATCTCTGCCATTAAGGCAATATCCTCTTTATAACGATGATAGAAATCTGAACATACATCCAATTCACTAGTTCCTTCTGGAACCGTCTTAATATCTTGCACACTCGGACCTTTTCCATGCGTCAAATTCGCTCCCTCTACCTGATATGCACTGGTAGATGCGCCCCATAAAAAATTCTCTGGCAATGCTTTTACACTCGATAAAATCATCCGTTCATCCTCCATTTATTCTCCATACATCTGCTTAAAATGATATAACGCTCCTAATAAGTTAGAATCATTTAAGAATTTACAAACATCTAGCTTAATTCCTGAATACACCTTGGTGATTGGTTTGATCTGATCCACATATTTCTGAATTCCTTTCAAAAATGCAGGTTCCGCACTAATGCCACCACCAATCAATATAATATCCGGATCAAAGGTTACATATAGGTTGACACAAAGCTTCGCGATGTCGAAATATACATCCTCTAACACTTCCAACGTAACCATATCTCCCTCTTCTACCCACTTATATATCTTTTCACCGTCAACCTCATCCATCGACAGCCCTTTTGCCTTTGCCACACGCCAAGTCAAACCACTTGTCGAACATCTTGCACTCTGTGTAAATGGAATCTGTTCAAAGGAAGCTTCTACAGATGGAATATCCTCCAACGGAGTCACGCGAGACAAATCCGCTCTTGTCATATTGTCAATGCAAAAAGAAATCTCACCTGCCAACAAACGATTGCCTCTATGTACTTTTCTATTCTTGATAATTCCACCACCGATACCCGTTCCAAATACTACCACACAAGCATCCTGCACATCCTTTGCATTGCCAAGCCAAACCTCAGCCAATGCCGTACACTTACCATCATTCTCTAAAGAAACGCGAATACCATCACATCGTTTCGATAAAATGTCTCCAAGGGCAACTTCATCAAGATACTTGATACCGCCGCCGCCATATACAATGCCTTTTTCCACATCAATCTGCCCCGGAAGTCCCATCGCAATTCCTTTTAGTTCATACTGTTGTCTATAACGATCATAGATTCCACCAATAGCATTTACAAAATCCTCTACGCCATCCCCAGCCTTAACCGGCGTTGCAATCTTCCCTTTTTCTTCAATGTCACCTTTTTCCGTCATTCTCGCATATTTTATAAAGGTTCCCCCAACATCAAATACTAGATACATTTCTCTAGTCTCCTTTCCTCTCCGTCTCACTAATATTTGCACCTTTTTTCATTACATATTATTATAAAATTTATCAAGAAAATTTTCTATCATATTTTTCTTAATTTCTATAACAATCCTCTACTCTGCATCCACGATAGCCTTCACTGCCTCAAGCATTTTCTTATACAACTTCAAAAATTCATCAATACTTCCACGAATAAAGTCATATTCCTCACCCTTCGCAGCAAATTCCTGCTCTTTTGCCTTCTCAGAAAATGCCTGCGCACCAATTGTTAAAGAAGTTCCCTTCAAACCGTGAACGGATATGGTGTAATTCTTCCAATCCTCCTCCTCTACATACTTAGGCAACTGAACCAGATAGTTGTCTCCCTGCTCTATGTATATTTCAAGCATTTCAATATACACTTCTCTACATTCGGCACAATATTGTAATCCCATCTCCTGATCAACATATGTAAGTTCCTTTACCTGTTCTTCTGACATACTCATTTCCTCGTTCTCCTTCTCTTGTTCATTCTTTGTTATATCTTGCTTATTTTCTTTTTGTTCTTGTACGGTTTCTTTTCGCTGTACATCAAGTTCCTCACCCAGATACTGCTCTAGCATATCTTCCAATTGATTTACCTCAATCGGCTTAGAAATATAATCATCAAATCCTTCCGTCAGATATTTTTCCTTACTACCAGAAACTGCATTTGCCGTCAAGGCGATTACTTTAGTGTTCGCATTCACACACTGCTCATTCCGTTTTATTAAATGCATGGTTTCAATTCCATCCAACCCCGGCATCATATGATCCATAAAAATCAGGTGATATTTCTTCTCCTTACACATCTCAATTGCTTCATACCCACTCGACGCTGTATCAAGCAAAATTCCCGTATTCTTTAGCAATGCTTTTACCACTGCCAGATTCATCTTGTTATCATCCACTACTAATACCTCAGCATCTGGTATATAGATCGTTTCCTGATGTATTTGCTCAGTCTCCAGTTCTTCTTGGTAGGCTTCACCGAGATCACCCATCGGACCTAAATCCTCAATTGCCTGCGGTATCCACACTGTAAATGTCGAACCTTTTCCATACTCACTCACAACATCAATGTGACCTTCCATTTTTTCAACAAGAAGCTTGGTAATACTTAATCCCAGACCGGTTCCCTCGATATATCGGTTTTTCTTTTGATCTAATCGAGCAAATCGCACAAAAACACGCTCCATATCTTCTTCCTTGATACCTATACCAGTATCTGAAACCTTAATCTTTAATCCAAACGCACCTTCCTCCGTATAATCTCCAATCACAGAAAATGTAATCTTTCCTCGTTCCGTATACTTTACTGCATTGGTTAACAAATTGGAGATAACCTGTTTTACACGTACTTCATCTCCATTCAAAACAGTAGGAATATTCTTATCAATATCTAACTGTACATCCAAATTCTTCTTACTTGCTTTCGACTCCAATACATGAATCAAATCATTCAGCATAGAAGACGGATGATATGGATAGATTTCCAACTCCACATGACCTGTATCAATCTTAGAAAAATCCAACACATCATTTACCAAAGTCAACAACATCTTGCTGGCATTTTGAATATTATAAAGATACTCCTGAAGATTCTCATCCCGGTTCTCTCGCATAATAACCTCATTCATACCAATAATTGTGTTAATCGGCGTACGAATCTCATGAGACATATTTGCCAAAAACATAATCTTTGTCTCACCAGATACAATGGCGCGCTGTTTGTCTCTCTCCATAGCCATAATATCTCTTGCTGTAGTACAAACAGCCATAATCAGCAATATTAAAAGACTCGTACTCAACGCCAGACCACTCAACCGATTCAGGTTAATATAGATAAACAAAATCTCAATACATGCTGCAACCAAAATCACCAGCATACCAATTGCAACAAGAATATATTTTTGCAAGCGTTTTTTCCACCAGTCGATTAAAATAGTAGCACCAAGCAAAAGGACACTTAGCGCAAGTACAACGTGCATCATAACCAGACTTTCAATAAAATCCACTGCATTCATAAGCTGCAAGCTTGTACATACCACTAAATTAACACTACCGAGAATTGTCATACCCATATACCATTTTTCATATCTACCTTCTTGTAACGCATTTACATACATCAAGAACGGTAATGGTATCAACATAATCGATAAAAATGCTATGTTCGATATGATAGAAAAATTACCATACAGCAACTGGCGCAAATTGGAGTCACAAGCAATCCATAACGCACAAAATAAAATCGCCCAGCCAAGATATTCAAGAACAATCTGTTTTTTGTAACCAATTCTCAAAATCATACTTACAATAATTGTAATAACACTTAACACCGCAAGCATTACAGCAATCAATAATTTTGTTCCCTGCTCTGTGCATTGCAACATCCAGATACTAAACCGGTCACCTATATAGACTTCCTGCATCAATCCGGAAAACATAGACTCACTTCTTGACACTACACGAACGGTCTTTCCCGAATCCTCTTCATACATCTCCACTAAAACCAATGCACTGGCACTGGTCTTTCCAAACAATCTACTG
Source organism: uncultured Clostridium sp. (assembly GCA_964439445.1). Lineage (GTDB taxonomy): Bacteria > Bacillota > Clostridia > Lachnospirales > Lachnospiraceae > CAG-590. The sequence continues at coordinate 10,429 of CAYTOQ010000035.1, forward strand.
TCTTCTGTATTGTAACTCTCTCGCAATTCACCATCTATGTAGACTTCCATATCTTGTTGCCGACCGTGAAAACACAACCACGTAGACCCTGTTATATCCTCAGAAAAAACGGTCTCTACAACAAAATCCTCTCCCTTTGGAATATTATACGAACCCGGAACTTGTATAGGTTTCCTTGTGCCGTCCTCTAGCACCATTTCCCATTCTGATTCAAACGTTTCCACATTCAATTTTCCGATATCACCTTCAACGGGTAAGAATATCTGTCCAGCAAAAAAACAAACAGCTATTACAACGATTATGCATCGAAACACCCAAAGCATAACATCCGCAATATTCCATTTTTCTTGTTCGTTCATAATTATCTCCTCGTACACTGCATTAGGCTCAAGCAAAGCAAAATAACATTTAAAAACAAAAATGCCCTATACTCTATAGTATAACAAAAATGGATTTCTTACAACCAATATTCCGTCGTAATTTCCATAATTTTTTATGAAATTTTGTTTCCACATTTGCCCTGTTCCGTAGGACTTTGTTATATTTCATTCGTTCTATACTCCAACCTTCTTACATATATCCTTCAAGCAACATACTTCACATCTCGGCTTTGTTCGCGCAGTACACACAGCACGTCCATGATAGACTAAACGATGGCAAAAATCATTCCCCTCATCAGGCGGAATAATTTTCCACAATGCCATCTCCACCTTTTTCGGTTCCTTCATCCCATCCACCAAGCCAAATCGATTCACCAGGCGAATGCAATGAGTATCCGTTACAATAGCCGGTTTTCCAAACACATCCCCCATAATGAGATTGGCACTTTTTCTTCCAACACCCGGTAATGCTAACAATTCTTCAAAATTCTCCGGAACCTTACCTGCATACTTCTCATGCAATATTTTCATACACTCACTAATATCCTTCGCCTTGCTTTTCCCAAGACCACAAGGTTTCACAATACGTTCAATTTCTTCAACCGGCGCATTTGCCAATGCCTCAACCGTAGGATATTTTTCATACAACCCTTCCACCACAATATTCACTCTTGCATCTGTGCATTGTGCCGCAAGGCGTACACTCACCAATAGTTTCCACGCATCATCATAGTCCAACGAACATTCCGCATTCGGATATTCCTCGTGCAGCAAATCTATTATCTTTAAAGCTCTCTGCTTTTTTGTCATCTGTTCATCACCTCATTTACTGTACTACAATACTCTCATTTTATCCCAAGCACATTCTTTCAGCAATAGGAAAAGTCAGTTAAAATGCACTTATACCTTACCATACATTTTAACTGACTCTATTCTACTACACAGACGAACCTCTGTTATCTATGATACAACAACCTACTCTTCTGTAGCTTCCTCTTCTGCCGAAGCTTCTTCCTCTTCTGCAGTTTCTTCTTCTGACTCCTCTGTTTCACCGTCCAACTCATCTATAAGTGGGGTTGCTTCGCCCGATACATCCTCAAACACTTCACCACTCTCTTCCTCAGAATCATCCTCTTCTTCCATATAATACGCTTCCTGTTCAGCTAAGTAATCTTCTTCTGAGATCTCAACAAACGAAGCATTCTCATACAACAAATCGGCAACCTTTTGATAAATCACTTCATAACCGACTTCTTCCTCTGTATAATCTTCCAAAAATTCTTCTGCGCTCTCATAACCATAGTCCGCATAAATTTCTTCGATGTATTCCGTCACTTCCTGCTCCGTACAATCAATGCCCTCTTCCTGAGCAATCGCACCAATCACCAATTCATAATGTACGCTATCCTCGATTTCTTGCTTTTTGGTCTCTTCATCCATACCAAACATCTCTTCAAACTCCTCTAGCGTCATTCCATACATTGATGCATAATACTCATTTTGACTGTTGTAGATTTCTTCACAACGTGTATACAAATCTTCTGGATAACCATCAAATTTTGAATTATCAATTACAGTTTTAAAAATCTCATCTACTGAGACATATTTGTATTCTTCTTCCTTGTAATCTAGCAAATACTGCTTAATAGAAGCTTCATATTCTTCCATCGTCTCATATTCTGTATTTTCTTTGACAAAATCCAAATTATATTCCGGCATAATCTCAACAGAAATCTCATTCAATACAACTTCAACCGATGCCTTCTTACCAATCAAATCATCTTCAGCATATTCTTCGGTAAGTTCTACATCCACTGTCTTGGTTTCACCTGTTTCCATACCCTCTAGGGCTTCTTCCATCTCAGGATAAATGTAACCTTCACCAATCAAAAAATCCTCGTTTTCGCCAGAAAAATCCTCGGATACTTCACCATCAATAGTAGCTGTATATGTCACATTCACATAATCACCTACCGTAGCTGCTCTGTCCGTAATCACGTCATATTCAATATAATCATACATATTATATTCAATCTCTTCCTGAACATCAGCATCTGTAACATCGTACACAATCTTTGTTGCATCGACACCCTTATACTCACTTAATGTTACATACTTAGAATAATCTACATCCCCTAAATATTTCGAATTGCTTTTTCCACAGCCTGTCAAAGCCGAAACAAGCATCACACTCATTAATCCTAATGCGATTCTCTTTTTCATCTCTGTCTCCTTTTCCTTTTGTTCACTTAGTAACTTGCATCCCACAAGCCTTTTTGAGATTATCACGTTTTTCTTTAAATGTAAAGGAATCCACAAAAAAAACACATTCCCCTCTACCAAGAACACCTTACGGAAGCATATATCCCGCTGCGCGATACAACTCATACCATTCCGCACGGCTCATACTAATCTGTGAAGCCTCGCAAATCTCTTGTAAATGCTGTATATTCATAGTTCCTACCACCGCTTGCATCTTCGCAGGATGACGCAAAATCCACGCTATAGCAATAGCAGCCTTCGTGACATCATAACATTTTGCCAATCGCTCTAACACTTCATTCAATTCCGCAAATTTCTCATTATCTATGAAGCTACCTTCAAAAACACCATATTGCAACGGAGACCATGCCTGCACAGTAATATTATTCAAACGACAATAATCCAGCGTCGCTAAATCTCTCTGTATCGCTCCATCGTACATTGTATTTGTTTCAATTCCTTGCCTTACCAATCCTGCATGCATCAGACCAAACTGCAACTGATTGGCAACCAACGGCATCTTACACGCCGACTGCAGCAGTTCAAGCTGTGCAGCATTAAAATTGCTGACACCAAATTGACATACTTTTCCGCTTTTCAATAAATGTTGTAATGCGTCTGCCACCTCATCAATCTCCATTAAAGCATCTGGTCTATGCAGCAACAGTACATCAATACTCTCTACATTTAATCGTCTCAAGCTGTCTTCTACGGAAGATATAATATGCGCTCCTGAAAAATCATAAAATCCATCTCGGATACCACATTTTGTCTGGATCCGCATACGCTCTCGCATCCCTTTATTCTCCGCCAACACCTGACCAAATATCTCCTCACTTTTGCCGGCACCATAAATATCTGCGTGGTCAAACAACGTAATCCCTTGTTCTAAGGCTACATCGACAACTCTAGTCGCCTCTTGTACCGACAGTTTATCCATGCGCATACAGCCTAAAGCAATTCGGCTGACATCCATCCCCGAAGAACCAAACTCCATCGCCATCGGACCACCCAAAGGCTTCATATCAACTCTCTCATACCCTATTTTGTCTGCCACCTTATCCGCTAATTTGTCCGCCATTCTCAACAACAAATTACGCTGCGTCTTTGTTACATGATAATATATATTTTCCACTTTCGCTGCGAATTTTTCTGTCGAAAACTTTTCTACACTATCAATTGCATTCTTCGAATAATCAATTCCATCCACATTCCATAACACGTTATCAATTCCATATATAAATGTAGACTCATCCTCAAACGTATATCCGTTCTCACCCTGCAACAACACATCTTCCAAGCAGCGGTCCCTTCTAGCCACAATCGGCACGCCTGAGGCCAAGGCTTCAATATAAGTTAATCCCTGCGTCTCACTAGTAGATGCTGATACAAACACATCTGCAAGTTGATAATAATGTGTAATCTCATCCCATGGTTTTGCACCCGCAAAAACAATCTGCTTTCTGTGAGTTAACGTCTTTGCATTCTTTTCCAACACAGTACGATATGGGCCATCACCAACTATCAAAAATGTTACATTCTTGTAATGAGACATATAAGCATCTAAATACTTCATCACCTCATCAATATTTTTTTCCTGTGAGACCCTTCCCAGATATAGAACCACCTTATTGTCTTTTGGAATACCCAATGTCTGTTTCAACTTTTCTTTCTGTTCTATCGTATCTCTCACACCAAAACGCGAAAGATCAATACCAGTAGGAATTACATTAATATCAGGTCTTACACCATAACGCTCCATTAATTCAGCCACTTTTTCCGTCGGAACAATCAGCTCTTCTGCACCACGTACACTGAATTTACTGTACATCTGCGCAAATTTTTTCGCTCTGTCCTCTTTAGATATATATTTTTTAATATAATGTGTATAATCCTCATAAATGGTATGGTACGTATGCACCACAGGAACGAACAATTCCTTCGCCATAATCCGTCCAAACATACCAATCGCAAACTCTGTATTTGTGTGAATAATATCCAATTTCATTTTATGAATCTTCAACGCAATCTTAGGATGGTACATCAACCCAATTCTTCTCTCTGGAACAAACGAACACGCCTTTGATGGAACCCGGAACACACCCTTTTCGTTCATCGGTGCTTCGGGTGATTTTGTCGTAATGACATATACATTATGCCCCTTCTTTTCCAACTCTTTTTTTAGCAAATATACAGAATTTGCCACTCCATTCAATTCCGGATAATAAGTATCAGTAAATAGTCCTATATTCATACACTGTTCACTCCTCATTCCTCAATATGCCATAACCAAACATTCATCTGTCTATGAAATCTCCGCAACAAAAGCCTCTAAATCTTCCTTCGCATTTTCCATACATTCTTTTAACCTAGGGGAAATTTCTCCGAACTCTCCCCGCCAAAGCATCTGATACGCCTCTTCTTTGGTAAAGCGTTGCCGTTCACCCTTTCCATGTATCAATACATCATACATATCCGCCAGAGCAACCATCTGCGCTTCAGCCGGAATCTTATCCTTCTTCAAGCCATACGGATAACCCGTTCCATCATACTTTTCATGGTGGTATAATACAATGTTATGACAAATACGATTATATTCCTCATCCTCCGTCACTCCCATAACATGCACTATCTCACAGCCTTTGGTTGTATGTTCCTTCAGCAGCTCCAATTCACCTTCCGACAAACGTCCGTCTTTGAGCAAAATCCAATCCGGAACAGCCAGCTTTCCGATATCGTGTAACGCCGCAGCTCTCACAATCTTATCAATCTTTCTCACCGTCATACGAGATTTCGGAAACAACCTAGCGTATTGTTCTGCCAAAATACGCGTATATCCCTGTACATATAATATGTGTTGCGGTGACTCAATATCTGAAAACCGCAACACATTTGTCTCATCACTATACCATCTATCCAAATTGTTTTCTTGCCTCCTCTTTCGCTGCTTCTATTTCCGCTCTCTTCTTCGCTTCATCCTCCTCCGCTTCACGATTCAAGCGGTCCAAAATTTCTTGAGCTCTGCGCCTCTCTTCCTGTGCTTGTTCTTCTGCTCTCTTATTCGCAATCTCTTCCTTTGCAACCTTGCCCGCCTCAATAAATGCATTCACATCTACCTTATTGGCATTCATAATAGCTGCTATTCTAGCTTCTTCCGACACTTTCTGCCGTGCATTTTCTATCTCCCTACGACGCTTTTCTTCTTTCTCCTCATTAATACGTCGCAACACACCCATAGCATCATCCGTATCCGAGAAGCTTTGTTTGCTATGTACTTCAACCTCCGACTTCTCGACACTGTGCACCTTATCCACCACATCTATCTTTTCATTGGAGCCATTCTCTTTCGCCAATTGTGGTTCAGGCACAGTCTGAAACGGTTCTACCGGTTGTTGAACCGGTTGTTGAATGGGTTGCTGCTGCGTATATTGCACCTTGCTTCCGTTGTTATTAATACGCAAGACAGGCATAATAACCAACTGCCACCATTTGAACACATGCCCCTTTACATTACTGAAAAAACCACCGTCATTCCATAATCCCATATATATTCCCATATCCTTTCCAACTATAAATCTCTTGACTTTTTTAAATAATTATAAATGTATTGTATCATATTTCACCCCAGAATAGAAGAAAAAAAGACATTTCAAGCAATAAAAAACAGCCCTCTACGAAGGCCATTTTTCCAACATCCGTTCTATCTAACCGCTATCTTTCCATGTATTCTACCAACCAAACACCTCTTCAATATACAACACATTTTTCGAACCTATCACAAAGCACACATACAACCCCTCATCAAATTCCGCCACATAACAATTCATCTGTTCCGACTCGTTCAAATAGTCTGCCAACTGATACTTTCCCGCCAAAATATCTGCAACAAGTACATCCTTTTCCTGAACACTTAATTCCTTTTCTTTCTCTGTTATCCGTTGTACATACAAAAAGCCATCAGAAATTCCTTGAACACTATCTATTTCGTATATCACGACCTGTTTTGTCTGAAACCATTCCAACATTTGCTCATACTGCGCAACGCTCTTTTCATCTGGTGTTCCAGCAGCCTCTAAAGACGTTTCTTCATCTTCTGCTAATATAGTTTCAATATTAGCACCTAATCCTTTACCGTCCTTCAGCCAATCCAATCGACCTATAGTAAATCCAATCACTACCAAAAAGCACGCCGCAGCCACTGCAATTCTTTTCCATAACCGAAACGGCTTAGCTTGTGCGACAGCATTTTCTTTCTCATAATTTTCAATACTATCCATGTTTTCAAACTCAACATAATCTTGAATCTGAATATGCTTTTCTTCTTGTTTTACAGCATCCCTCAATCGTTCAAGGAACTCTTCATCCGGTTTAATCGAGTCGTTGGCTTTTATATAATTCTCCTTAAACATCGACATCCTCCTTTAATATATCCTTCAACTTCATTCTCGCTCGGCGCATCCACGATTTCACGGTAGATTCCTTCGCAGACAACATATCCGCTATCTCTTCCACCGAATATCCTTCATAGTAGTATAAATGTACCACGATACGATACTTCTCCGGTAATCGCAAAACCGCCTCATACACTTCACTGTAGTCCTCAGTCTCCACACTCATCAAATCAGCCGCATCAATAGACGTATTTTTCCTATGCGAAGCTGAATTCACTAAATTTTTACTACTATTAATCGCAACCCTTAACAGCCACGCCTTCACATGATTTTCATCTACAAAGGGTTTCGTTTCCTTCAAATACTTGATAAAAGTATCCTGCGTAATATCCTCAGCATCACTTTTGTTTCCCAATCTGGCATACGCCATACGAAAGACATCTGTCGAGAAGCGCTCCACCGCCATCTCCACCGACATTTCAAATTCATTCATGTTACTCATATAACTCCATATCCTTAGAAAAGCTTTTCTCTGTCTATCTAACAATAAAACCGTTCACTTCACAAAAAGGTTGCAATGTATTCTCCAAATCTGAAGGACAAATCCGAAGGACTTTTCCTAAAATCGTACATCGCAACCCTTTTACATCCCTATATCGGACTACAAATTAACTAAACATCAAAAGATATACAAAATATAAAACATAGCCCACAAGCATTACAATACCAACCGGTCGCTTTAGCTTCATATCTTTGAAAACGCCAATCCATAACAAAACACCTGCCAAGATAGCAATGACAGAATCAATCATAAAGTTCATTTTAAATGCTACCGGTGTAATCAAGGCAGTCGTTCCAACCACAAACAATATGTTAAAAATGTTGCTTCCTACAATATTACCAATCGCTATATCTGCCTTACCCTTTCTAGCTGCAGTCACAGAAGTCACCAGCTCCGGAAGAGATGTTCCAAAGGCAACAATCGTAAGACCAATCAAACGGTCATCCATACCTAATGCAATCGCAATCTTAGATGCATTATCTACCGTAAAGTCACTACCCACGATAATAAGAACCATACCTATGACTAACATTATCAACTGTAGCCACAAAGGCTTTGGCTCTGTTTCTTCTTCATCACCTTGTCCATTTTTGGCCATCATAAACAAATAAGCCAAATACACAATAAATAATACCCAAAAAACAATGCCTTCCCAGAACACAATTTGATTACCGGTATAACCTAACCACATCAAAACACCGGTCACAGCTAACATAAAAGGAATTTCATATTTTACCGTGGACTTTTGAACCGCAACGGTAGTAATCACTGCTGTAACACCTAGAATAATCAAAATATTCAATATATTACTTCCCACAACATTTCCAATTGTAATGCCCGCATTGTCTGCCAATGCCGCATTGATACTAACTGCCGCTTCTGGTGCAGAGGTCCCCATCGCAACAATGGTAAGACCGATAACAAGCTGTGGTATTCCAAATCTTGCAGCAATTCCCGCTGCACCATCCACAAACCAGTCCGCACCTTTAATTAACATTACAAAACCAACCACCAATAAAAACACAGCTAATAAAATATCCATTTTCATATCACACGCCTTTGCGTGTACTCCTTTCATCATTGTATGTATCTTTGTTGTTGCATTTCTCACTCATCTTGTGGCATCTGTCGCAACAAAAATCTCCTTTTATATTTTAACGTGGCATAATCCGTTATCTTTTTTAGACACGTAAAATCTGCCATTCCACCAACAACACCAACAAAGCTGGTTCCTTGTACAAATTTACCATATAACAATTCATGTGACAATGCTAAAGCAGAATAATCAATCTGTCTGACAATTTGCAACTCAGTCACAAAGGGATCTGTTTCCTCAGCCTCTTCTAGAAGCATCTCCTCTTTATGATATCGCTCAATCAGCGCATTTATCTCCTCATCCTTTACTCTCAAACAATCTCCACTTTTCAAAGCGGCATCAATCAACTTAAGTATGAATAGTTTCTCCTTATCGGTAGAATAGGAATAACCATAGCTAAGCGCAATTTCATATATACTCTTTAGTAAAACCGATACAAAAATCGGAATATCCGGTATGCCCAAACCTACCAATCCAAAACCAATTCCTTCTACAGAAGTGATTGCCAGATTTTTGCACACGGTCCGTTTCGCCTGACGTTCAAACTTCCGCACATTCTTTCCACTAAATCCTTCTCTGTCAATTTCACGCTCGTTAGTCTTATATTCCCTAATCTGTTTATCCTTTTGATAAGTCTTTTCTATGATACCCTCACCATTTTCAAACACCGCAACAAATGCTTTATTAAATGCCGCCTCTAAAGTATGTTGTAAAGTTTCTGGCACCTTATTCTTTACCAAACGAACCCATTTCGGTGTTTTATCCATAACATTGCGCACTAAAAATGACTCTTCTTTTAAATTTTGCAATCTCCATTCGTTTTCCCATGAAAACTGACTCATAGCTTCCCCTTCTTCTTACTTTGTAATCATATACAACTCATTATCTCATCGTCCAATGATATACATTATACTTATCACGGTTTCCTTTTACAAGAATTATCTTCCCATTGCATAAGTAGATTTCAACTAAATCTTTTTAACCACACATTCTACTTTTCCATCCTACGTTGCGCAAGCCACCACTTCACGTTTTATTAAACAAGAAATCACATTTTAAGCCCCGTAAAACCACACTCCTCTCTTCACACCACCACTTTTTACTAACCATACCGACACAACGCATCACTTTACACAACCATCAGCCACAGCATTTATTGTGTCACTTTTATCAAACCCACATTTTATATCTGCTTATTGATTTATATTTTGTGGCATTTTTCATCAAAAGCACATCTTTACATCAGAAAAAATCTTATAATAAAGCAAAAAAAGGATTATCTAACAACTCATAGAGTTTCAAATAATCCTTTTCAAACAACCATTTTTCACACTATTTTTCCATACCAGCCTTCAAATCCTTTATCAGAGCAGATACATAAGGAATTGCACCTTGTCCATGCTGTGCTACAAGATTAACAATCGCATTTTCCAACACAATACCATCCGGCACCTCAGAAATTGCAATTGCATCGGACACATCCGAACCATCAAATCCAACTACAACCGGTACATCTGTTGCATCATTCACAAGCTGTGCCATATCCGAAATATCAGACTTCACCTTATTAACATCCACAAGTGCTCCGATAGTAGAAATACAATATACATAGCCTTCTGCTTCCTTCGCGATCATTCCAATTCGATTCTTCGTTGTAAGAGAAGCCATAGAAATCAAATTAACATGATTGGCTTTACACTGTTCCTCCAACTCTGCTTTTTCTTCATAAGGTACGTCCGGTACCATCACTCCATCCACACCAGCATCCGCACAACGTTTCATAAAATGTTCTACTCCGTACACAAAAATCGGATTCATATAAGTCAAAAGAACAATTGGTATTTGAATCTCTGTACGAAGCTTTTTTACCATATCAAATATAGAATCCGTTGTCGTTTTAGCTGCTAGCGCACGTAAATCTGCCTCTTGAACCGCAGGGCCTTCTGCAATCGGATCCGAAAACGGAATCCCCAATTCAATCATATCTGCTCCATTTTCCGCCATCGCCTTAATTAATTCGTATGTAACATCCACATCCGGATCACCACCAGTCAAAAACGGTATCAATACTTTTCCTTTTTCAAACGCATCACTTATTCTACTCATACAAATCCACTCCTCTATATCTAGCAATCGCGGCAACGTCCTTATCTCCACGTCCCGATACTGTTGCAATAATAATCTGATTCTTGTCCATCTTTCCGGCAATCTTCATCACATGTGCAATCGCATGCGCACTTTCAATTGCAGGAATAATACCTTCTGTTCTCGAAAGATATTCAAACGCCTGAACAGCTTCTTCATCCGTAACAGGAACGTAGCTTGCTCTTCCAATATCATTTAACCAAGCATGCTCCGGACCAATTCCCGGATAATCTAATCCGGCTGAAATAGAATATACAGGAGCAATCTGTCCATATTCATTCTGACAGAACAAGGATTTCATACCATGGAAAATACCCAGCGAGCCATTTGCAACCGTTGCAGCATTCTTCGGATTATCCACACCAAGACCAGCCGCCTCACAGCCTATAAGCTGTACTCCTTCATCCTTAATATATTCATAAAAAGAACCCATTGCATTACTACCGCCACCAACACATGCTACAACAGCATCCGGAAGCTTTCCTTCTGCTTCCAAAATCTGCTGACGGCTTTCTTTACTAATGACGCTTTGAAAATCTCTTACAATCATTGGGAACGGATGAGGTCCCATTACAGAACCCAACACATAAAATGTATCATCACATCTTGTTGTCCACTCACGAAACGCCTCATTTACAGCATCCTTCAAGGTCTGTGTACCTGATGTTACAGGATGAACTTTCGCACCAAGTAATTCCATACGATATACATTAAGTGCCTGACGCTCTGTG